>NZ_JBSFJX010000136.1:0-20544 GCF_053598275.1 Streptomyces sp. NPDC001156
TCTCCCCAGCCCATTCCCCCTGCATGCACAACAGTCTGACCCCGCATCAGTACCTGCGGGGCCAGAACCAAAGATTTTCAGTGATCTTCTAGGCGCTGCAGTTCGGGAAGGTCGGCGTCGGCGCATCGGCGGTAGAACCGGTACAGCAGATCGCGGACCTGTTCCCGGTCCGGGCGGGTCCGGGCGGTGGCAAGCAGGTCCAGGAGGTCTTCCTTGGCGTTCCACGCGACGGTGATCGGCGCGCCGATCACCCTGGGCAGGTTGGACAGCTCGTCGAGGAGAGCGTCGACGTGCTCGCCGCGCATCCGGGCGGCAAAGCGGGTGAGCCGGTTGCGCAGTTCCCACTCGCGGTTGCCCTTGCGGCCGCGCCGGCCGCGGTGGGTCACGGTGACCCGGCGGCGGACCTCGGTGAGGGTCTGGTTCGCCAGCTGCACCAGGTGGAAGTGGTCCACGACCAGGGCTGCAGCCCTAGTGCGCTGCGCCCGTGGATCCCGGCGGCCTCCTGCCAGGGTCGGCCGCTGGGGACCGAAGGGACGCTACAGGCTTGCCGCGTGGTCGGGGACGTAGGTCTGCAGATCGCGGGGCGGGCGCTCGTATCCGGTCGACGGCGGCCGTTCGGGCAGTTCCAGCACCGGGGGCTGCACCTCGTGGTACGGAACCGAGTCGAGCAGATGGGCGATCATGTTGACCCGGGCCCGGCGCTTGTCGTCGCTCTCCACGATGTACCACGGGGCATCCGCGATGTCGGTGTGCACCAGCATCTCGTCCTTGGCCCGTGAGTACGCCTCCCAGTGGGTGAGCGACTCCAGGTCCATCGGCGAGAGCTTCCAGCGCCGCAACGGATCCTCCAGCCGGCGCCGGAAACGCTCCTGCTGTACGGCGTCGCTCACCGAGAACCAGTATTTGCGCAGCAGGATCCCGTCCTCCACCAGCATCCGCTCGAAGATCGGGCACTGCCGCAGGAACAACTGGTACTCCTCCGCCGTGCAGAAGCCCATCACGTGCTCGACTCCGGCCCGGTTGTACCAACTGCGGTCGAACAGCACGATCTCCCCGGCCGCGGGAAGATGCTCGACGTACCGCTGGAAGTACCACTGGGTGCGCTCGCGCTCGGTCGGCTTGGGCAGTGCCGCGATCCGCGCCAGCCGCGGATTGAGGTGTTCCGTCACCCGTTTGATGGTGCCGCCCTTGCCCGCCGCGTCCCGGCCCTCGAAGATGACGACCAACCGGGCGCCCTCCGCCCGCACCCATTCCTGCAGCCGCACCAACTCGCTCTGCAGGCGCAGCAGTTCCCGCTCGTACGTCTTGCGCGGCAGCGTTTCCGCATTGTTCCCGACCATGCCGCCTCCACCGGTCGATGACGTGCGGGCTCACCTGCCCGAATCCGTGCCCGCGGTCGGGCGCCAGCCGCCACCGTACTGACCGGCGCAGTTCCGCGCACGTCCGCCGCCCTCGGCCCTGCCCCGAGTGTCGTGCACGGCGTTACGGTGACGGAGACCGCCGTAACGCACCGAGTTCAGTGCGCCCCGCCGTCCGTGGTCCCCTGCTGGAATGCCCGTCATGGAAACCGAGCCGATCACCCTGTCCACCCCACGCCCCGTGCGTCGGCCCACTCTCGTGCAGGGCTGGCACGAACTGACCTTCATGCACTGGCCGGTGGCACCGGAGGAAGTGGCGGGGTTGCTGCCGGCCGGCACCCGGCCCGGCACGCTCGACGGGGTCACCTACGTCGGGCTGGTCCCCTTCACGATGCGGGGCGCGGGCCTCGGAGCGGGGCCCGGACTGCCGTATCTCGGCACGTTCTGCGAAACCAATGTGCGCTTGTACTCGGTCGACGGGGAGGGCAGACGCGGCGTGGTGTTCCGGTCGCTCGACGCCGCCCGTCTCCTTCCCGCGCTCGTGGGCCGGCTGGGCGTCCGGCTGCCCTACACCTGGTCGGCGATGCACCTGCGCCGTGAGCACGATGTCATCACCTATGGCTGCCGCCGACGCCTCCCGCCGGAAACCGGGCCGGCCAGCCGGGCCGTGGTGCGCATAGGCGGGCGGATCACGGAACCCACACCGCTGGAGCGGTTCCTGACCGCCCGCTGGGGCCTTCATGTCTCGTGGCACGGGCGCACCGTCCATCTGCCCGACGACCACCAGCCGTGGCCGCTGTACCGGGCGGAACTGCTGGACCTCGACGACGGCCTGGTCACCGCCGCAGGACTGCCCCGTATGACGCGTCCGCCGGTCAGCGTGCTCTACTCCCCGGAGTCGCCGTGCGCTTCGGGACCCCTTCCGTGCTGTCGCCTCTGCGGAGCCGGGGCCGGTAGCCCCGGCCCGAAGGGGGCGGACCGGTTGAGCGCCGGGGCCGGTGGTGGTGGTCAGGAGGAGGATCGCCGCCGTGGCGGACACGCCCGACGACGCGGCCCGCCGCCCCACGGACATGCCCGTCGTGCCGTGCCCTCCGCAGTCCCCTCCGCCCCCTGCGGGCACTGGTGGCACTCGTCCCGTCCGTCATCTCTCGCGACCGTGGCAGAACCTCCCGCCTCATTCGGCCGTCTCCATGAGGGGGGCCTTGACGTCCCCGGGCCGTCCGCAGGAGACAGGAGCCGAAAGGAAGACGCGTGCCCGTCATCAGTCAGCGGGTCCACTTGGTGCTGCTCACCGCCTGGACAGTCGTCTGGTTCGCCGCGGTCGAGCGGCACGGAGGATTCTCCTGGCACTACCTGCGCATCGGCGGGCAGCTGCTCTACGAGGGCACATCGGGCAGAGGCGACGGCGGTCTGAACCTGTACGCGCATCATCCCGAACTGCAGATGGGTCCGGTGAGCTTCCTGGTGGCGGGTCTGTTCAACCCGTTCGCCGAGGCCGTGGGACAGTTCCTGGCCGCCGCCCTGATGTCGGGGCTCGGCCTGGTGATCGTGGTTCTGGCCGGGCGCAGCGCCGCCTGGCACTTCCTGGGCACCGGTACCAACCACCAGCGGCTGCGGCAGCGTGTGCTGATCGCGGGCCTGGCCTTCATCCCGATGTGGATCGAGGTGTCGGTGCGCTTCGGCCATCTCGACGATGTCCTCGCGCTCTTCTTCACGGCCCTCGCAGTACAGTCCCTGACCCGCGGCAACGCGGCCGCGACCGGCGTCCTCCTGGCCCTGGCCATGGACTCCAAACCGACCGCGCTGGCCTTTCTGCCCCTGCTGCTCGCACTGCCGAGGCATCAGTGGTCGCGCGCGGGCCTGTGGTGCGCGGCCCTGGTCGCGGTCGTCTGGCTGCCGTTCTTCGTCGGAGCCCCGCACACGTTCGCCGCGGCCCAGTTCACCATCCCCAACCAACCGGCGTCCGCCCTGCGCTGGCTCGGCGTCGGCGATCCACGGACCCCTCCGTGGGACCGGCCGGCACAGGCCGCGCTCGGCCTCGCTCTCGGCTGTGCCGCCGTGTGGCGCGGCCGCTGGCCGGCGGTCGTCCTGCTCGGCGCCAACGCCCGGATCGTCCTCGACCCGAGCGTCTACACCTACTACACGGCGTCCGTCCTGCTCGGCACCCTGTTGTGGGACGTGATCGGGCAGCGGCGGCTCGTCCCCTGGTGGAGCTGGATCGGACTGCTCACCCTGTACGGCAGTGTCTTCGTCGTCCCCGACGACTCGGCGCGGGGCCTGATCCGCCTGGGCTTCGTGGCCGTGTCCACCGCGTACGTCCTCTTCTGGCCGCTGCGGGACAGGGGCGACCGGCGGCCCCGGTCCTCGGCCCGCCCCCGCGGTCCGGTCATTCCGCCGGCACGGCGAGGCGGGACGGAGCACTCGGCGGAGCGCATGCGCCCCGTACGCGAGCCCGTACAGGTCATGGCCTGAGCCTTCGCCCGAGCACCTCGGCCTTCGCCCGAGCACCTCGACGGTGCTCATCTGCGCCTGCTTCCCGTTGATCGACCGCAGCTGGCCCGTGGGCCCCCGCGTGGATCCCGGCACAGCGCTCCGGGCAACCGGCGGTGAGCTGCTCAGCGCCGTGCTTCGGATCATCCGGATCAGGCGGTGGCACCGGCGAGCGGTGGCCGCCGGACCGGCGGCGAGGCAGGGTGGAAGGCATGGGTTCCCGGCCGAGCCTTGGCAGTGGGCAGCCGTGGCAGTCGAGTCATGCGTTGCTTCTCCTTCCGATCGCGCTCATCGTGGCCATCACCGTGGTGGACATCCACTCCCCCGAGACCGTCCATCTGGGCCCGACACTGGTCATGGCGCCCGCCCTCACCCCGTCGTTCGCCGGGGCGCGGTCGACCGCCCTGATCGGGGCGCTGGCGGTGGCGGCCCAGGTCGTCATCGCCGTCCTCCATGGTGGGCTGACCACCACCAACCACATGGTGCAGATCGGCACCCTCGCCCTGCTCTCGGTCCTCTGTGTGATCTACTGCGCCATCCGGGACCGGCGCACTGCGCAGCTCGCCCAGGTCCGGTCCGTGGCCGAGGCGGCGCAGCATGTCCTGCTGTGGCCGCTGCCGGAACAGATCGGCCCTCTGAGGATCGCCTGCCTGTACCTGGCCGCCGAGGACGAGGCGCAGATCGGTGGCGACCTGTACGCGGCCACCCGCACCGAGCACGCGGTACGGATCCTGATAGGCGACGTACGCGGCAAGGGTCTGTCCGCCATCGGCGAGGCCGCGCTGCTGCTCGGTGCCTTCCGGGAGTCGGCGCACCGGCACGACTCCCTGCCGGAACTGGCCACTTCCCTCGAGGACAGCGTGAGCCGGTATCTGGCCGACTTCGAGCCCGACGAGGAGAAGGGCGAACGCTTCGCCACCGCCCTGCTGGTGGAGATACCCGACGGGGACGCGATCACGCGGATGACCAGCTGCGGGCATCCTCCCCCGCTGCTGCTCAGCCCCGGAAGCGCCGTCACCGTCCCGAGCCTGCACCCCGCACCCCCGATGGGGATCGGCAGGACGAGCCCGTCCGACTACACCCTGGACGTGTTCTCCTTCGAGCCCGGCGACACCCTGCTGCTCTACACCGACGGCGTCATCGAGGCACGGGACGGCGAAGGCAGTTTCTACCCGCTCACCGAACGCGTCGCCCACTGGACCCAGGCCAGCCCGGAGACGCTGTTGCACCACATCCGGCGCGACCTCTTCGAGCACACCGGGGCGCGCCTGGACGACGACGTCGCCCTCGTCGCCCTCCAGCGCATCCCCGCCGCCCCCCACGTCCACCATCACGGGCGGCTCATCCACGGCAACGGGTTCCGTCACCGGTCCGGGTCCCAGCAGGGAAGCAGATGACGAACCCGCCGCCCCCGGCTCCAGCGGCGGTGGACCGGCGTCAGGCGGCGAGAATCCCGGTGAACCGGTCGGTGCTGATGTTGCCGCCGGAGACGATGACACCGACCCTGCGCGGGAGACGGTCGACACGGTGGGCCAGAAGCGCGGCCAGCGCGCTGGCGCCGCTGGGTTCGACGACGATCTTCATCCGCTCGAAGGCGAACCGCATCGCGTCACGGATCTGGTCGTCGCTGACCAGGGCGATACCGTCCACCAACCGTCGGTTGACGGAGAAGGTGAGCTCACCGGGTATGTCCGCGGCCTGACCGTCGGCGATGGTCCGCGGCACCGGAACGGAGACGCGCCGGCCGGCCTCCAGGGACCGCTTGGTGTCGTCGCCGGCCTCCGGTTCGACGCCGATGACCCGGGTGCCGGACCGGAGCCCCCTGGCCGCCGTGGCGCTGCCGGCGATCAGGCCGCCGCCCCCGACGGGCACCACCAGGGCGTCCACATCCCCGACCTCTTCCAGCAGTTCGAGGGCCGCGGTGCCCTGCCCTGCGATGACATGCGGATGCTCGTACGGGGGGATGAGCGCCAGACCGCGGTCAGCGGCGAGTGCCTCGCCGATGGCGACCCGGTCGCCGGTGTACCGGTCGTAGGTGACGATCTCCGCGCCGTAGCCGGCGGTCGCCTCCATCTTGGAACGCGGGGTGTCCTCCGGCATGAGGATCACGGCGGTGGTGCCGAGTTCACGCGCGGCGAGTGCGACGGCCTGCGCGTGGTTGCCCGAGGAGTAGGCCGCGATGCCGTTCGCCATCTGTTCCGCGGACAGCCGGGAGGCGGCGTTGTACGCACCGCGGAACTTGAAGGCTCCGATCCGCTGGAAGTTCTCGCACTTGACGAAGACCTCGGCGCCGACCAGGGCGTCCAGGGTGCGTGACCGCAGTACGGGGGTGCGGTGCGCCACGCCCTTGATGCGCACGGCGGCGTCGCGGACGTCCTCCAGGGTGACGAACTGCGGGTCGGTCATGTGTGTTCTCCGTCCTGGTCGGTGCCGCCGGGCACGCTGACGTGCGCGCCGGGTGCGTCCGGCGCGGTCCTGGCCTCGGCGAGGGGTTGCGGGCTCAGGTCCGTCAGATCCCCGGCCGTTCGGCGACCTGCCGCGCCGCTCCACGGTCGTGGGTGCGGGCTCAGCGCCGCGATGACGGCGTCCCCTCCCTCAACCGGCGACTCCCTCCCGCCATCGGTCCCGGCAAGCGCCGGAATCTGTACGGAGAATCTAGATCGCCGGGCAGCAAATCCAAAGCCCCGCGCGCCTCGAGCGGAGTGGCCCGCCGGGGAGCGACGGCTGTGCGCCGGACGACCGGGGCGTGGGGGCGGCGGCATTCATGGCCTGTTCATCCAAGCGACAGGGAAAGTACCTTCACGAGGCACCCGAAACGCAAGGAAGGGGCCCATCGTCGGATATCGGACACCCGCAACATGAACAGAAAGCCATACCGACATGGGTCAGATACTTGCAGCCGTCGCGATGAAGATCGGTGTGGCGATCGCCGAGGCGATCGTCACGCGTCTCGCCTGGGAGCTGTGGGCCGCCTGCTCGCGCTACCTGCGTACGACCGCCACCCCCGCGGCCGCCGTCTGACGTACGGCCGCCACCTGGGCCGCCCCTGACGTGCCGGCGTTCCGCCCGCCGGCCCGGCACAAGGCCGCCGCGACGACTCCGCCCGGCCCGCCGGGCCACATACCGACACGTCGACGCCCGGCAGTGCACCACTGCCGGGCGTCGTGCTGTGCCGCGTCACATCTTGCCGACCGCGGCGGGGGACCCGGCATTGCGCTCGGTCGTCTTGTCGCCGGCCTTGCGGGTTCTGCCACCGCGCAGCAGATAGGTGGCACCGCCGACGGCCAGCGCGACGGGCCACTCCAGAGCCCCCGCGACCGTCATCGCTCCAAGTCCGCCGTAGAACACGAGATCCTTGGTCGACGGCATGCCGCCCGGCACTCGCGACGTCGCCGCCTTGGCCGTATACGCCATGTCACCCCTGGTGATGTACGGAATCTTCAGCGAAGGGTGCAGGGTACGCGTGTGCACGTGCAGGCCCGCTCCCTCGTGGGACTCCCTCATGGACTGGTCCCGGTCTTCTGTGGTCCCCACTGTCTTGGCCATCCCCTGGCCTCCTCTCACGGAGTCGGTGTGGTGTCCCCCTCTTCCACCCTGGTGCGCGCCTTCTGAAATACGGCGTATCCCCCATAGGACCGGGTATCCGCACATAGCGGATTTGAATCGATGTTTTATGGCTACTGATGCAAGCAAACGTCGGTCCGCCGGGAGCGGGTGATGCGCTGTGGCACTGCCGGGATGCGATCTGCTGCGTGCCGTCGTGTCGACCACCACCGGCGCGTTGTGGAACGGCAGCCGCCGGCGTGTACGGCACTTCGACGGGCGCCTCCATGTCGCCGTACGTGGTCTGCGCCAGGGCGAGATGCCCCACGCGGCCGCGACGAAGCTGGCCGCCGACGTGGAGCGTCGGCTCCGCGACGTACCCGGGGTGGCGTGGGCCGTGGTGAACACGGCACTCGGGCACGTCTTCGTCGGCACCGACGACTGCACCGACCCCGAGGAGATCGCGTCGGTCCTGATCGACGTGGTCGAGGGGGTCGAGGAGGCGCACGACGTCGAGCACCCGCTGCCCGACCACCCGCTCTCCGGGGGGACGGCCCGGAGAGCGGCGTCGGCCGTGGCCGCGCACCTCGGGGCCATGCCCCTGGCCGCGGCGGTGGGACTGACCCGGCGTGCCCCGCTGCCCGCCTGGGTCGCCTCCCTGGTCCCGATCGTCGAGTCCGAGCCGCGGCTCAGATCTCTGGTGGAGAAGGCGGTGGGCCGCGAGACCGCCGGAGTGGTCATGGCCGGGCTCACGGCGCTCGGTCAGGCGGCCTCCGGCGGACTCCTCGGGGCCGGTGTCGACGCCGTGGCGCACACCTTGCGGGTCATGGAGGCGAAGGCGGAAAGCGCCGCCTGGGCCGCGGCCGAGCCACGCCTGGCCGGCAGCCCGGAAGCCGGATCGAACGGCCCGGAACCAGCGCCCCCGCCCCGCGCGAAGGCCCTGAAGCGCGGACCGGTCGAGCGCTACGCCGATGAGGCGCCCCTGGTGGCCGCGGCGTCCTTCACCGGATCGCTTCTCATCACCCGGCGTCCCGGAAAGGCCGTCGCCGGCGCGCTGGCGGCCATCCCCAAGGCGCCGCTGCACGCCCGTGAGGGCTTCGCCTGCGCCTTCGGCCGGGGCCTGGCACACAGGGGCGTGCTCGTACCGTGTCCCGACGCACTGCGCAGGCTGGACCGGATCGGCACCCTGCTCCTGGACACGGACGTCCTGGCCACCGGCTCCCATCTGCTGGCCGATCTGATCGCCCTCGACGAGGACGCGCCCGCGGGAGAGCTCGCCGCGAAGGCGCACCGGCTGTTCGACGGTTCGGAGCCCGAGAGGCTGTCCCGGGACGGCGAGTGGACGCTGGGCCCCATCGAGTCCCTCGCGCAAGGAGACGAGGCGGCGCAGGCCCAGGAGCGCCTTCAGCGAGAAGGCGCCCGGCTCGTGCTCGGGCTCGCGCAGGAGGACCGTCTGGTAGCCGTGATCAGCGTGCTGCCGCAGTTGCACGACGCGGCGGGCGCCTTCGTTCCCGCCGCCCATGCCGCCGGACTGACCGTGGTGGTCGCGGGCACGCACACCGCCGATCCGGCCGTACGGGAGGCCGACGCGGTGCGCGACGCCGGCGAACGGCTGGTCGACTCGGTACGGGACCTCCAGCGCGGCGGCGACGGTGTACTGCTCGTCTCACGGGACCGGACGGCGCTCCGGGCCGCGGACGTGGGCGTAGGCGTCGCCGACGCGGACGGGATTCCTCCCTGGAACGCCGATCTGTACGTGGATCATGGTCCGGGTGGGGCCGTCCTGATCGTCCAGGCATGCCGCGGCGCCCGGGAGAGTGCGCGGCGCGGGGTGAGGCTCTCTCAGGCGTCCGCGACGGTGGGCGCGACGGCGGCGGTGGCCGCGGACTCGCGGCAACCCGAGAGACGCGGCACGACGGCGTACAACGCCGCGGCCGCCCTCGGGACCGCCGCCGGGGTCTGGTCGGCGGTCCGGCTGCTGCGCCGGCCGCTGCCGCCGACCGCCGAGTCCCGCCAGCCCTGGCACGCGATGGACCCGGCCACGGCCCTCGCCCGGACGGGCAGCCGTGCCGAGGGGCTGACGAGCGAGGAAGCACGGAACCGGGGCACCATCCCCGAGCAGCGGGGCGGCACGTCGTCGCTCGCCCGTGCCTATCTGATCGAGATGGCCAACCCGCTCACGCCCGTCCTCGCCGCCGGAGCGGCCATGTCCGCCTCGGTGGGCGCCGTCCTCGACGCCATCGTCATCGTGGCGGTCACCGGGCTCTCCGGATTCTTCGGCGGTTTCCAACGCCACCGCACCGAACGGGCGGTGGCCAAGCTGCGGCGCGAATCGGCCGTCATGGCCAAGGTGCTGCGGGACCGGAAGGAAACCACCGTGCCCGCGCAGCAGCTGGTGGTGGGCGACGTGGTGAACCTGAGCGCGGGTGCCGTGGTGCCGGCCGACGCGCGCCTGCTGGAAGCACACAATCTGGAGCTCGACGAGTCGGCGCTCACCGGCGAGTCGCTTCCGGTGGCCAAGGACGTGTCACCCGTACTGGCCTCGGACCTCGCCGACCGTACCTCCATGGTCTACGACGGCACCACCGTCGCGGCAGGGCGTGGCTGCGCGGTCGTCGTGGCGACCGGCAAGGCGACCGAGGCGAGCCGGGCCGCGGCGATCGGCCGGGGTGCCGCCCCCGCCGTCGGTGTGGAGCGCAGGCTGGCCCGGATCACCCGCGGCACCCTGCCCGTGGCCCTCGGTTCGGCCGCTGCCGTGATGGCCGCCGGAGCGTTGCGTGGGCGCCCGGTCCGGGACTCCGTCGGCGCGGGCGTGGGACTGGCCGTGGCCAGCGTCCCGGAAGGTCTGCCTTTCCTGGTCTCGGCGGCCCAACTCGCCTCCGCCAGAAGGCTGTCCGCACGAGGCGCCCTGGTCAGGGATCCTCGCACCATCGAGGCGGCCGGGCGCACCGACGTACTGTGCTTCGACAAGACCGGAACGCTCACCCACGGGCACATCTCCCTGGTCGCCGTGTCCGCCGACGGCGAGAGCCGGCTCCTGGAATCGCTGGGCGACGAGCAGCGTGCCGTACTGGCCGCCGCGCTGCGGGCGACACCGCGTCCGCACGGTGACGCGGGACTCGAGCACGCCACGGACGGCGCCGTCACCGACGGCGCCGAGGAGGCGGGAGTGCGCCGGACCATGGGAGCGCCGGGCTGGCGGCGCGAATCCAGCCTCCCGTTCGAGCCGAGTCGCGGCTTCCACGCCACCCTGAGCCAGTCCGAGGGAACGCACATCCTGTCGGTGAAGGGAGCGCCGGAGGAGGTCGTGGAGCGCTGTGCCACGCGTGAGGGACAGCCGCTGGACGAGGAGGGACGTGCGGACGTCCTCGCGGCCGGCGAGAAACTGGCGGCCGAGGGCCACCGCATCCTCGCGGTCGCCGAACTCCGGGGCGCCACGGTCGACGAGCTCACCGAGGAGGCCGTGCGCGATCTGGAGTTCCTCGGCTTCCTCGCGTTCGCCGACCGGGTGCGTGGTGAGGCAGCCGACGCGGTGCGCCAACTGGCCGACGCCGGGGTGCACATCGTGATGATCACCGGAGACCACCCGAGCACCGCCGGCACGACCGCCGCCGAACTCGGCGTTCTGGACGGCAGACGCGTGGTGACGGGCGCCGAACTCGACGACCTGGACGACGACGCGCTCGAGCGGCTGCTGCCCGACGTGGGTGTCGTCGCCCGCGGTACCCCCGTGCACAAGGTCCGTGTCGTGCAGGCGTTCCAACGCCTGGGCCGTACGGTCGCGATGACCGGTGACGGCGCCAACGACGCGCCGGCGATCCGGCTCGCGGACATCGGCATCGCGTTCGGCACCCGGGCCACGCCGGCCGCACGTGCGGCGGCCGACCTCGTCGTGACGGACGACCGGCTGGAGACGGTGCTCGCCGCGCTTGTGGAGGGCCGCGCCATGTGGGCCTCGGTGCGGCAGGCCCTGGCGATCCTCGTCGGCGGCAACCTCGGCGAGATCGCCTTCACCCTCATCGGCGCCGCGACGACCGGCACCTCGCCGCTGACGGCTCGTCAACTCCTCTTGGTGAACCTCTTCACGGACCTCGCACCGGCGATGGCGGTCGCCCTGCGCCCACCCCATCCCGAGGCCACCGAGCGCATGCTCCACGAGGGACCCGAGGTCTCGCTCGGCACGGCGCTGACCGAGGAGACCGTCGACCGTGCCGTGGCCACCGCCCTCGGCGCCCTGGCCGGCTGGCTCGTCGCCCGGTTCACCGGCCGTGCCGTGCGCGCCCGCACCGTCGCCCTGGTGGCGCTGGTCGGTGCGCAACTCGGCCAGACCTTGCTGGCCGGGGGCCGCAGCAGGTCGATCGTCCTCTCCTCCCTGGGCTCGATGGCGGCGCTCGCCGCCGTGGTCCAGACCCCGGTTCTCAGCCAGTTCTTCGGCTGCACGCCCCTCGGCCCCGTCGCCTGGGCGATCGCCCTGTCCGCGGCGGCCGGGGCGACGGTGAGTTCGCTGTTCCTCCCACCGCTCATCGGCCGCATTCGCAGCGCGGCGCTGCGACCGGCCGCCTCCACGGCGTAGCGTCGGTCCGTGCTGGTGGCAAGAGCTGAGACGCCAAGATGAAAGTCACAATTACGTATCGGACATTTGGCACTCCAATCTTCACGCCAGCCACACAAGTTGGCTAGGTTGTCGGCAGGCCGTACGACTCCCTCCGGCGAACCTCGCCGGGTCCAGCGGCCTCCGCCGAGCTCCGGTGCACCATCAGCACAGCGATGCCGGGGACCCAACCGACCATGGGGTGAATCGGCCCGACTGCCCCCAGGGCAAGGGTCGTGGGGAACGCCTCCCGGACTCGTCCGCCGGCACCGCACAGGGCCTGAGCGGCCTGGGGGCACCACCCCGTCGCCAACTCGGCAGACGGAGCACGGAAGGAGTACGTCTCCATGGCGCCGGAGCGAACGTCGCGCCCCGGAGGCTTCGGCCTCCCCGGTATGCCCGACTCCGACCGCACCGCCGCCTCATCCCTCACGGGGGACGACGGGCCGAGTCACGCCGAGGTCCAGCAGCGGATCCGCAACCTCTACGACCGGGCCGAGACCGACAGCGGGACCTTCAACGCCACCCGTGCGATGGCGGCGGGGACACGCAACCGCCCCGCCCCGGCCTTCAACGGGGAGCGCAGGCGCGTCGATCCCGTCCTCGACGCCATCGCCAAGGAGTGGTTCGACGCGGCGCGCGAGAGCGTCGGTCCCACCGTCCCGGCAGCGCTCCCGGCCGACAGAATGCCGGACAGCGCGCCCGAGCCGCGGCCCGTGGTCCCGGCGCGGCGTCCGGCGGACGATCTCCCGGCGATCGAGTGGGGCAGGAACGACCGTGCCCTCCCGGAGCTCACCGCCGGGCCGGCCGGAGCTACCGCCCGGCCTTTGGAGCTCACCGCCGGGCCCGTCTCGGCGCTGCCCGCCGCGCCGCGGACACGGCGGGAGACCGAGCCGCCCATGGCCCTGCCCGCGCCCGCCGCCAAGTCCTGGCCCTCCCCCTTGACGGGCTCCAAGGAGCGGCACCAGCAGAAGCTTGCCGCTGCCCGCGAGATGCTGGCCCGGCACGCGGCAGCACTCCGCACGCCACTCGCGGCGATCGAACCCCCGCGTCCCACAGCGACGGGACAGACCGGTGCCCCCGTCGAGGCGGTATGGCAGCCGCAGCAACCGTCCCTCCCCGGCCTTGAGTCGTCGGCCGCGCCTGCCGGGGCGAGCCCCTCCTTCGGGGCCCCGGTCGCCCCGGACACGTCACTCGGCAACGGTGCCTTCGCCGCCACCGCCTCCTACATCCCCATGGACCCGTACGCCGACGCCCTCGGCCCCGTAGACCTGTACGCCGACGCCTTCGCCCCCATGGACACGTACGCCGACACCCTCGGCCCCACGGACGCGTACGCGGGTGCCGCCGCCACCGACCCGTACGCCGGTTCCATCACCACCGACCCGTTGGCCGACACCACCAACACCGGCACATTCACCACGGTGACCGGCACCGACCCCTTCGCCGACACCACCGGCACCGGCACATTCACCACGGTGCCCCCCACCGACCCGATCGCCGGAGCCACCGCCACCGACCCGTTCGTCGCCGCTACCAGCACCGGCACATTCGCCGTCGCACCCGGCGCCGACCCCTACGCCACCGCCCCCGCCATCGGTCCCCAGGCCACCCCGGCAGAGGCTGGCGCCACGCCGGTGAGCGGGCACGACGTGAAGGCCGCGAAGGCCCTCGCCTTCGCCCGTGCGCAGATCGGCAAGCCGTGCGTATGGGGTGCGAGCGGACCCGACTCGTATGACGCCGCCGGCCTCACCCAGGCCGCCTGGAGGGCAGCCGGGGTCGTCCTTCCGCGTGCCGCGCAGGAGCAGGCGGCCATGGGTACGGCGATCCCGCTGACCGACCTCCGGCCCGGAGACCTGATCTTCTTCTACGACACCGCCGACCACGTCGGCATCTACGCCGGCGACGCCATGATGGTCCACGCCTCCAGCCCCGGTTCCTTCATCCGCGAGGAGTCGATCTTCTTCGCCGGGAACTCGGCGATCCACGGCGCGGCACGCCCCGCATGACCTGGCATTCCGCCCCGCGTCCTGCGGGGCGGCGTCAGGCTCCCTGATCCTCCGGGTGCCGCGGCTCACCTGGCAGTAGATACGGAAGGATCGCCGTGCCCGCGCCGACGTGCGGCGGGTGGCTTCGCGTAGGAATGTGGGGCTGTGCGAAGCATAGGTGCCATTCCGTGGCGCCGGGCAGGGGACCGGCGGGGGTGGCTGCGCGGCGCGCCGCCACCGCGGTGGGTGCGGATCCTGCCGATCTTCCTGCTGCTGATCGTCGGCATCATCACCCTGGTGAGCCCCCAACCACTCAACATCGGCTTCCTGCTCGGCGCCATCCCACCCCTTGCCGTGCTCTCCTACGGGCCGGCGGCGACGGCCGTACTCGGCGCCCTGGTCATCGGACTGCAGCACACGAGGGTCTTCCACCTGGACCAGCCCGGCAGCGCCGACCTGCTCACCATCAGCTTCGTCGCACTGCTGAGCGTGTTCGTGTCGTATGTCCGCAGCCACCGGGACGCCCAGCTCGATCTGGAACGCACCGTGGCCGAAGCCGCCCAGAACGCCCTCGCTCCCCCGCTGCCCGAGCAGGTCGGCCCCGTCCACTGCACCGGGCTGTACCGCGCGGCACAGCGCGGGACGCTCGTCGGCGGCGACTTCTTCGATGTGCGCAAGAGTCCCGGCGGGGTGCGGGCGGTCATGGGCGACGTACAGGGTCACGGGCTGTCCGCCGTGGCGACCGTCGCATCCCTGCTCGGCGCCTTCAGGGAAGCGGTGCTCGATCAGCCGGACCTTCCGTCGGTCGCCGCCCGGCTGGACCGCAGACTGGCCGTGGACTCGACCGAAGAGCGGCGACCGGAACTCTTCGCGACCGCGGTACTCCTCGAGTTCACCCCCGACGCCCGCACCGTCCGGATCATCGTGTGCGGCAGTCCGCCGCCCCTGCTGCTCCAGGACGGCAAGGCCACCGAAGTACAGGTCACACCTGGTACGCCGCTGGGGCTCGGCCTGTCTCCGGGAGGTACGTACGACGAGGTCGCCCTGCCGCTGAGGCGCGACGACCGGGTGTTCCTGGCGTCCGACGGCATCTGGGAGGCCAGAGACACCGAGGGCACGTTCTACCCGCTGGTCGACCGGCTCCCGCAGCTGGCGGTCGAGGATCCGACCAGGACCGCGGAGAATGTGTGGGCGGATCTCGTCCGTCACTGCGGCACCGTCCGCGACGATGCCACCATGCTCCTCCTCGCCCCCGAGCCCGGAGGCGACGGATGAGCCGGGGCAGGGGCGGCATCGGCAGGTCCGGTCGCCCGCGAGACGGTCGGCAGGGGAAGGGCACCCCCCGGATTTCAGCTCCCGCCTCTGCACATAACATGGCCTTATGAGGGCATAGACCGGACCCGAGTACCAGGTAAGGTTTGCCTTAGTTTAGGGTTTCCCGACGAGCCGCCTGTCACCGCTCGAAGGGAACCTGATCATGCCCCGCCCCCTCCGGGTAGCCATAGTCGGAGCCGGTCCCGCCGGTATCTACGCCGCCGACGCGCTGCTGAAGTCCGAGGTGGCCGCCGAGCCCGGTGTGTCCATCGACATCTTCGAGCGCATGCCGGCCCCGTTCGGCCTCATCCGGTATGGCGTCGCCCCCGACCACCCGCGGATCAAGGGCATCATCACGGCCCTGCACCAGGTCCTCGACAAACCGCAGATCCGGCTGTTCGGCAACGTCGACTACCCGGCCGACATCAGCCTGGACGACCTGCGCACGTTCTATGACGCCATGATCTTCTCCACGGGTGCGACGGCCGACCGCGCCCTCGACATCCCCGGCATCGATCTCGACGGCTCCTACGGCGCGGCCGACTTCGTGTCCTGGTATGACGGGCACCCGGACGTGCCGCGGACCTGGCCGCTCACGGCACAGAAGGTCGCCGTCCTCGGCGTCGGCAACGTCGCGCTCGACGTGGCCCGCATCCTGGCCAAGACGGCGGACGAGCTCCTGCCCACCGAGATCCCGCCGAACGTCTACGACGGCCTCAAGGCCAACGAGGCGCTCGAGATCCATGTCTTCGGCCGCCGCGGCCCGGCGCAAGCCAAGTTCAGCCCCATGGAGCTGCGGGAGCTGGACCACTCCCCCAGCATCGAGGTCATCGTCGACCCCGAGGACATCGACTACGACGAGGGCTCGATCGCGACGCGGCGCGGCAACAAGCAGGCCGACATGGTCGCCAAGACGCTGGAGAACTGGGCCATCCGGGACGTCGGCGACCGGCCGCACAAGCTGTTCCTGCACTTCTTCGAGTCGCCCGCCGAGATCCTCGGCGAGGACGGCAGGGTCGTCGGCCTGCGCACCGAGCGCACGGCCCTCGACGGCACGGGCAACGTCAGGGGCACGGGCACGTTCCGGGACTGGGACATCACCGCGGTCTACCGTGCCGTCGGTTACCTGTCGGACTCCCTGCCCAAGCTGCCGTGGGACATCGAGTCGGGCACGGTGCCCAACGAGGGCGGCCGGGTCATCGAGGAGAGCGGCGCGCATCTGCAGTCCACGTATGTGACGGGCTGGATCCGGCGCGGCCCGGTGGGCCTCATCGGCCACACCAAGGGCGACGCCAACGAGACCGTGGCCTCACTGCTGGACGACCACGCGAACGGCCGCCTGCACACGCCCGCCTCCCCGGCGCCCGAGGCCGTGGACGCGTTCCTCGCAGAGCGGGGCATCCGTTTCACCACCTGGGAGGGCTGGTACCGCCTCGACGCGGCGGAGAAGGCCCTCGGGGAACCGCAGGAGCGGGAGCGAGTGAAGATCGTCGAGCGTGCGGACATGCTCCGGGCGAGCGGCGCCTGAACGCCGGCGCCGCCCGGCCGAGGCGGATCAAGCCACGGCCGGGCGGCGGCCCGCCGAGCAGGATGCCCTGCCCGGCGGTTCCCCCCGAGGCAGGTCAGGCAAGCTGACCAGGTTCGCCACGTTCGTCGGGGAGTTCGGTGCTCCGCCGCGGTCGGTCCCGACCTGGGCGGATGCCGGTTTGATCAGCCGGTGTAGGAGGAGAAGACGCGCGTGTAGTCCCAGGCCTGCTGGCTCACTCCGGAGCAGCTGTCGGCCGGGCCTCCGGTGCAGGGACGGTCGCGGTTGGCGGACCAGAAGGTCAGCCGTGCCAGGTGGTGCTGCTGCGCGTAGCCGAGAATGGTGCGGAAGTCGGCGACGGTGACGGTCTCGTTCTGGTCGGTGATGCCGTTCATCGACGAGATGCCCATGTCACGGTAGGCCTGGTCGTCGCTGTAGCCGTACGCGTTCTTCACCGCCGTCTTGAGGCCTTCGGCGGCCCGCAGGGTGAGCGTGCCCATGTTCTGACCGGCGCCGCCGAAGTCGAACGGCATGATGGTCCAGCTGTCCACGGTGAGGCCCGACGCGGCGGCCCGGTTGATCAGGCTTGTGTCAGGGCCGCTCTGGTCGGTGCCGATGGTGACGTACACCTTCAGGCCCGGGTTGTTCGCCTTCACGGTCTTCAGCGCGTCGACCGTGCGCTGCTGCACGGTCGGGTTGCTGTACGCGTCGGCCTCGATGTCGATGTCGATCGCCTTCAGGCTGTAGGCGTTGATCACCTTCTGGTACGCGGACGCGAGCTCACCCGCGCTGGAGCATGAGCTCTCCAGCTTGTTGCCGCTGTAGCCGCCGAAGGACGGAATCACATCCCCGCCGTTCGCCCGGACCGTGTTGACGGTCTGCTGGTCGACGCCGCCGGTGAGCGGACGGCCGCCGTCCCACTGCGGGTTGCAGTAGCCATTGCTGAGCACGAAGGCCAGCGTGAACCACTTGACGCCGGTCGCGTTGGTGATGGTGGTCGGGCTCGGCGGGTCGCCCCAGCCGTTGTAGAGGTAGGGGGCCACGGCCATCGGGGCGGCGGGATTCGTGCCGCCGGAGGAGGGTGCCGTCCACTTCTGGTTGGCGCCGCCGGTGCAGCTCCAGATCTGGGTCGGGGTGCCGTTGGCCGAGTTGTTGTCCACGACATCGAGGCACTTGTCGGCCTGCGGGTTGACGATGTCGTGCGCGGCGGTCACGGTCCACTTCTGGTTGGTTCCGCCGGTACACGACCACAACTGGATGCGGGCCCCGTTGGCGGTCGATTTGCCGGTCACATCAAGGCACTTGCCGAGTGCGCGGATCGTGCCGTCGGTGCCGACCGTCCATTGCTGGGCGGCGGTGCCATTGCAGTCGTAGAGCTGTACGGGGGTGCCGTCGGCGGAGTTGGCGCCGGCGACGTCGAGGCACTTGCCCGCGAGACCGGTGATGGCACCGGTGGCGGCGGCAGCGGGGGACGCGCTGAGCGCGGTGGCGGACAGGGCGAGCAGAGACACCGCGAGGGCGGCGCGAGCGGCGGTCGGGGAGCGCATGAATCTCCCTTTCTCGATGTGGGGGAGACAGCGAAGTGGTTACTTCAGACCGCGATTTAAGAAGTGAACTAAGGGGCTGTCAAGACTTTGGTACAGACCAGTGCTCGTTCTCCTCGAACCGGTCCCTGGCGCCCGCGGACAGCACGGAAATATGAGGGACTACGGCACCCGAACGTCCGCGCTCGCACGCGCCGCGAAGGTGCCGCAAGGAGGGTGCAGTTGGGCCGCGCGCCCTCCTTGCGGAGCAGTCCCACGCGACAGGGGGGCGGGTGCGTACGAGGGTGGAGGTCATGATTGAGGCCCACTCCCTGACCAAGCGCTACGGAGCACGCACCGCCGTCGACGACCTCGGGTTCACCGTGCGCCCCGGCATCGTGACCGGTTTCCTCGGACCCAACGGGGCCGGGAAGTCCACCACGATGCGCATGCTGCTGGGGCTGGACGCGCCCACCTCGGGCCGGGCCGTCGTCAACGGCCGCAGCTATGCCCGGCACAGGGCGCCGCTGCACGAGGCGGGCGCGATGCTGGAGGCACGCTCCGTCCACACCGGGCGCAGCGCGTACCACCATCTGCTGGCACTCGCCGCGACCCACGGCATCTCCAAGCGCCGGGTGAACGAGGTGATCGACCTGGTCGGACTGCGTGCAGTGGCGAAGAAACGGGTCGGCGGCTTCTCCCTGGGAATGGGCCAGCGGCTCGGTATCGCCGGCGCACTGCTCGGCGACCCGGCGACGGTGATCCTCGACGAGCCCGTCAACGGCCTGGATCCGGAGGGGATCCTGTGGATCCGCAACCTGCTCAAGGGGCTGGCCGCCGAGGGCCGCACGGTCCTCGTCTCCTCCCATCTGATGTCGGAGATGGCGCAGACCGCCGAACACCTGATCGTGATCGGGCGCGGGCGGCTGATCGCGGACACCTCGGTGACGGAGTTCGTCGCGCGGGCCGCGAAGGACGTGGTGCGGGTGCGCACCGACGAGGCGGAGAAGCTTTCCGGACTGCTGGCAGGTCCGAACGTGTCGATCGCCCCGCAGGAGCCGGGTGTGCTGGAGGTGACCGGCCTCGGCAGTGAGCGCATCGGGCGGATCGCGGCCGAGCATGGCATCGCGCTGGCCGAACTGACACCGCAGCAGGCGTCGTTGGAGGACGCCTTCATGGAACTGACGCGAGACGCAGTGGAGTACCAGGCACCCGCGCCACAACTCATCGGCGCGGGCGGCGAAGGACTGGCGGCATGACGACGGCATCGCCGATCCCCGCCGCGGAGCGGGGGCATGTCACTCAGGTGCGGGTGATCCGCTCCGAGTGGATCAAGTTGCGCTCCCTGCGGTCCACGGTGTTCGCCCTGCTCGCGGCCGTCGTCGCGATGATCGGCCTGGGCTTCCTGTTCAGTTACTTCACCGCCGCCCGCTGGGACCGTCTGCCGCCGGAGGAACGGCTCGTCTTCGATCCGACGATGGTGAGTCTGCGCGGCCTCTACCTCGCCCAACTGGCCATCGGCGTGCTCGGCGTACTGGTCGTCAGCGGCGAGTACGCCAGCGGAATGATCCGGGCCTCGCTGTCCGCGGTGCCGCGCCGGCTTCCGGTGCTGTGGGCGAAGGCCCTGGTGTACGCGGCGGTCGCTTGGCTGTTGATGACGTGCGCCTCACTGGCGGCGTTCCTGCTCGGCCAGACCGCCCTGGCCGGCCATCATCTCCAGACCTCGCTGAGCAGTCCCGGCGTGCTGCGCGGGGTCCTCGGCACCGGTCTGTATCTGACGGTCGTGGGCCTGATCGGTGTGGCGCTGGGTGCGCTGCTCCGCAGCACCGCGGGCGGCATCACCGCCGTCTTCGCCCTGCTGCTGGTGTTGCCGGTGCTCGCCCAGGCACTGCCGTCATCCTGGTACGACACGATCAACCCCTATCTGCCGAGCACCGCCGGGCAGAGCCTCATCCACGTCCAGCAGCAGCCGCACACCGCGGCACCGTGGACGGGATTCGCGGTGTTCTGCCTCTACGCGCTGGCGGCGCTGGTGTGTGCCGCGGTGGCACTGAAACGGCGGGATGCCTGAGCAGGTGTGACACCTGCACCTTGCGCCGCGCCCGCCGCTGCTCGAAACCGTTCCTAGTCAGTGAGCAGGAGTGGGTCTTGTACCCAATCCTGGTCAACTGGCGCATCCCGAACGGTGGTGGATGCACTGGTCTCCCGCGTT
>NZ_JBSFJX010000137.1:0-20454 GCF_053598275.1 Streptomyces sp. NPDC001156
AACGCGGGAGACCAGTGCATCCACCACCGTTCGGGATGCGCCAGTTGACCAGGATTGGGTACAAGACTCACTCCTGCTCACTGACTAGGAACGGTTTGCCACGGGGCGGGTCCTGCTCGCGCCGCGGGCTCTCGTCGAAGGGTCAACGCCATCTGTCGTACGGGGCGCACGGTGCTCGCCGCAGGTCCTCCCCCCCGTGAACGGCACCCGATCTGTGATGATGATCCGGAAAAACGGGGCCCAGAGCGGCGGGTGGGGCAAGGTGCGGCGCAGTTCTCTCGTACAGTTTGCGCCGTGGGATCTCTGCGCAATCCGGTCGGGCCGCTTCCCTCCTCCATCTACTGGCGACGGAGGGCCGTACTGCTGTCCATGGTCGCCCTGTTGGCGCTGCTGATCGCGTGGGTGGTGACCGCCACCGGCGGCGGTGGCGGGAAGAACGGCGCCGACGGCTCGAACGGCAAGCACCCCACCTCCTCGATCACTCCGGGCCCGTCGGGCACCGGGCCTGCGATCAGCCAACACCCGGGCGGGCGCGACGGGTCGAGCGGCGGCGGTTCGGGCTCTTCGCCCGGATCGTCGGGGTCCGGCGGGTCCGGTGACACGGGCAGCGGCTCAGGTGGCGCGGACGGCGGGGCCTCCGGCGGTGGCGACGGCGGGTCCTCCGGCGGTCAGTTGCCAGCCGGTGCCGGGTCCTCGCTGCCCAACTGCACTTCAGGTGCGGTGACGTTGACGCTGAAGTCCGTGCACAACTCGTACGCCCCCGGAGACACGCCTACATTCGAGCTGACCGCCAAGAATTCGTCCGGCGGCGACTGCAAGGTCGATCTCGGGCCCAGGACCGCGGTGTTGACGATCACGCAGACGGGCAGCGACGACGACATCTGGTCCTCGTCCGACTGCCCGAGCGGCTCCGGAAGCCTGCTGTTCCGCGTGCCGGCCAACAGCCAGACCACTTACACGGTGAAGTGGGACCGCAAGCAGAGCGTGCCCAACTGCGCGACTCCTCCGGCCGGTTCGGCGTCGGCGGGAACCTACCTGGTTGAGGCGCAGGCCCCCGGCTTCCCGAAGGTCCAGACGTCGTTCGTGCTGTCGCAGGACTGAGCCGGTCAGGAGGACGACTCCGCGATCGCCCGGCGCCGGCGCTTGCCGAGCGGCGCCTGGGAGAGGTCCTCGGCCTTGGAGCGGAGGTTCTTGTAGCCGTAGCCGTGGTCGTCGAGCCAGGCCTTCGCGGCCTCCTCGGCGCGTTCGGTGGCCTCCAGGATGTCCTCCTCGGCCTCACCGGAGTCCAGGAAGCGGAAGGTGAACGCGGTGCGGGCGGCGAGGTCGTAGCTGAGATGGCCCTCCGGGGTGAAGGCCGCGCGCAGCACGTCGTGCTCCGCGGCCCGGGCCAATAGTTCGGCGCGCTGTCCGTCGTCGAGGCCGTCGAAGACGCCACGGACGGTGATGCGGAAGGTGCGGATGCTCATTCCTCGAACGTAGACGCGAGGAGAGGCATCCCTCTACGGGATTTTCCGCGCTCGGTACGGCCGACGGCTAGACGTAGCGCTCGAGGATGGAGGACTCCGCGAGGCGCGACAGCCCTTCCCGCACACTGCGGGCCCGGGCCTCGCCGACGCCGTCCACCGTCTGGAGGTCGTCCACGCTGGCCGCGAGCAGCTTCTGCAGACCGCCGAAGTGGTCGACCAGGCGGTCGATGATGGCGCCGGGCAGCCGGGGAACCTTCGCCAGCAGCCGGAAGCCGCGCGGGGACACCGCCGAGTCGAGGTTCTCAGGGGAGCCGGTGTAGCCCAAGGCGCGGGCCACCGTGGGAAGTTCGAGGAGCTCGAGGTGGCTCAGCGCATCCAGTTCGGACAGGGCCTCGTCGACCGTGCGGGAGCGCTTCGCGGTCGGCTCGGGCACGTAGTCGCGTACCACCAGTTCCCGCTCGGGCTCCACGCCCGCGATCAACTCGTCCAGCTGCAGGGCGAGCAGACGACCGTCCGTGCCCAGTTCGACCACGTATTCCGCGATTTCGGTGGCAATGCGGCGGACCATCTCGAGTCGCTGGGACACCGCCGAGACGTCCCGGACCGTCACCAGGTCCTCGATCTCCAGCGCGGAGAGCGTGCCCGCCACCTCGTCCAGGCGGAGCTTGTACCGCTCCAGGGTGGCCAGGGCCTGGTTGGCGCGGGACAGGATCGCCGCGGAGTCCTCCAGCACCCGGCGCTGTCCGTCGACGTACAGCGCGATCAGGCGCATCGACTGCGAGACGGAGACCACCGGGAAACCGACCTGCTTGCTCACCCGGTCCGCCGTCCGGTGGCGTGTGCCCGTCTCCTCCGTCGGGATCGTGGGGTCCGGGACCAGTTGCACGCCGGCCCGCAGGATCTTCGACAGGTCCGAGGAGAGAACGAGGGCGCCGTCCAGCTTGCAGAGCTCACGCAGCCGCGTTGCCGTGAACTCGACATCCAGGACGAAACCACCCGTGCACATCGTCTCGACGGTCTTGTCGGAGCCGAGGACGATGAGACCGCCGGTGTTGCCGCGCAGGACGCGCTCGAGGCCGTCGCGCAGGGGCGTGCCGGGTGCCACGGCGCTCAATGAGGCGCGCATCAGGCCATCGGCGCCGGAACTCCCACCGTACTTTCCGGGAGCTGCTGCCCGGTCGTTGGCTGCCACTGCACTCCTCCGGTCGCAGGTTCTTAGGCGCTCCCGTGTCGCACAGTCGGTTCGTACGGACGGGCAAGACCAGGGCAAAGTCTACCGGCGGTCCTCGTCGTCCCGTGGGGCCTCTCGGCGACGGGAGCGTGGGAGGACCCGCAGGGCGTCCCCTATGTCCGCCACTTCCAGCACCTTCATCCCGGACGGGACCTTGCCCGGGTCGGTCGGTACGAGCGCGTGCGTGAAGCCCAGACGGTGCGCCTCGGCCAGCCGGCGCTGAACGCCCGTGACCCTTCTGACCTCGCCCGCGAGCCCCACTTCGCCGATCGCCACCAGGTTCTTCGGGAGCGGGGTGTCGCTCGCGGCGCTCGCCAGCGCCAGCGCGACCGCCAGGTCGGCAGCGGGCTCCGAAAGCTTCACTCCGCCGACGGTCGCGGAGTAGATGTCCCGTTTGCCCAGGGCGCTGATCCGGCCGCGCTGCTCCAGGACGGCGAGCATCATCGAGACCCGGGAGGTCTCGAGCCCCGAGGTGGTGCGGCGAGGGGAGGGGATCTGCGAGTCCACGGTGAGCGCCTGGACCTCGGCCACCAGGGGACGGCGGCCCTCCAGGGTCACGGTCAGGCAGGTGCCGGGCACCGGCTCGGCGCGGCGGGTCAGGAACAGGCCGCTCGGATCGGCGAGACCCGTGATGCCCTCGTCGTGCAGCTCGAAGCAGCCGACCTCGTCCGTCGCGCCGTAGCGGTTCTTGACCCCGCGTACGAGACGCAGGCGCGCGTGCCGGTCGCCCTCGAAGTGCAGAACGACGTCCACGAGGTGCTCGAGCAGGCGCGGGCCCGCGATCGCGCCGTCCTTGGTGACGTGGCCCACAAGGAGGGTGGACATGCCGCGCTCCTTGGAGGCGCGGATGAGTGCCCCGGCGACCTCCCGCACCTGGGCCATGCCGCCGGGCGCACCGTCGATCTCGGGGGAGGCGACGGTCTGCACGGAGTCCAGGATGAGGAGTGAGGGCTTGACCGCGTCCAAGTGGCCCAGGACGGCCGCGAGATCGGTCTCCGCGGCGAGGTAGAGATGATCGTCGATGGCCCCGATGCGGTCGGCGCGCAGCCGCACCTGGCTCGCCGACTCCTCGCCCGTCACATACAGCGTGCGGTGCTCGTCACTCGCCGCCTTGGCCGCGACGTCCAGCAGGAGCGTCGACTTGCCGACGCCGGGTTCGCCGGCGAGCAGCACCACGGCGCCGGGGACCAGCCCGCCGCCGAGGACGCGGTCCAGCTCGGCGACGCCGGTGGAGCGGGCGGTGGCCTGGCGTCCGTCGACCTGCCCGATGGGCAGGGCGGAGCTCGTCACCCGGCCCGGCGTCGTGGTCCGCACCGCGGGCGCGCCGTACTCCTCGATGGTCCCCCAGGCCTGGCACTCGGGGCAGCGGCCGAGCCACTTGGCCGTCTGCCAGCCGCACTCGGTGCAGCGGTAGGACGGCCGGTCCTTGGTGGTCTTCGTACGGGCAGCCATGGACGAAACCGTAGCGGGGCCCACTGACACGGGGGCACACGCCCAGGGCAGGAGGAGTGCCCCAGAGGGCGCGCGGGCCGCGCGCGTCACGTCCGTCCCTGCGCCGCCACGGCCGACGGCGCAGTCGGGTCGGCCAGGGAGTGCGCCGTTCCCGCCCCCCTTATGAGGGATCGTTTCACCCGTACGGAGTAAAAGTCCGCAAGGGGGCAGAAGGCGCCATGGATGGGCGCCTACGGTCGCACAGGTGATGAGCAGCAGGCCGGAGACGTCCCCACACGCCAGCGGCGCACACCCGGCGCGAAGGAACGCGCGCAATCGGGGCAGGGTGCCTCGTGGCGCGCACCTCAGCACCACGGCGCAGCAGCCGCCCGCGAGGTACGACCCCTACCTGGACGGTCTGTTCACCTACTGCCTGTCCGTGCTGTGCGACCACGACGAGGCGACCGCGGCCCTGGCGGACGCCCTGGTGCTCGCCGAGCGCCGTGGCTCGCGCGGCTCGCAGGCCCCCGGCGGCCGCCGCGCCTGGCTGTACGCCCTCGCCCGCTGGTCCTGTCTGCGCCGGCTCGCCGAGGCCAGGCGCCGCCGTCAACCCGGCGGCCATGCCGCCGGGCGGGACCGGGGCCCCCGCGCGCACAAGGAAGCCGCCGACCGGCGCGCCGCCGAAGCGGCCGCCGCCCTATCCCTCTCCGAGGAGACCCAGGAGGAGCGCCGCCGGGAGCTCGCCCGGCTCGCCTGGCCGGAGGCCGCCGGCACCACCCCCGAGCAGCGCGAGGCGCTCGAGCTCGCGGTGCGCCACCAGCTCTCCGCCTCCGAGGTCGCCGCGGTGCTGGGCATGGAGCCCGCCGCCGCCCGTGAGCTCCTCGCCTCCGCCGCCTGTGAGGTCGAGCGCACCCGCGCCGCCCTCGCCGTCGTGGAGACCGGCGTGTGCCCGAGCATCGCCCGTCTCACCGGCGACCATCAGCTGGTCCTGAGCGCCACGCTGCGCCGCGAGCTCGTCCGGCACGTCGACGACTGCCCCCGGTGCCGCCGTACCGCGGAGCGCGCGGTTCCCGGCAGCTGGCCCGGCACCAGCGTCACTCCCGCCGAACTCCCCGTTCTCGAGGTGCCCCGCAAGGCCCTGCAGAGCGCGATGGCGCACGCCGCACCCACCCGCGGCGGCGTCCCCCGCTTCGACCGCCGGGGTTTCCCGGTGGACCCGAAGGACCACGCAGCCCGCAGGGACCGTCTGCGCGCGCGTGCCGTCACCACGACGGTGGTCGCCGCCGTGATCGCGGCCCCGGTCCTCGCCCTGTGGGCCGCCTACCGAGGCCCCCTGGCCGGCGACAGCGCCGAGGGACCCAGCGCCACCGCACGCGAGGCGCACGGCTCCGAGGCGCTCGGCGACGGCGCCGGCGGCTACGAGAACGCGGGCAACGCCAGTGCGAAGCCCGGCGGGCACTTCGGCAAGGACGGCCGCTCGCCGGACGTCTCCGTCGAGGTCATCGGTGTGAAGACAGGGAACCCGGGGTCGGGACACCTGGGGGTGGTGGCCCGCAACGACGGCACCACGACTCTCATCACGCTCACCGCGTCGGGAGACGGACCGGTCCCCTGGTCGGTGTCCACCCGAGCCTCCTGGCTCTACATGAACCAGTCCTCGGGGACGCTCGCACCCGGAGAATCGTTCACGGTGCGGGTGTACGTCGACCACCTCCGCGAACCGTCGGGCTCCTGGCACGCGAGCGTGGCGGTGGCTCCCGCGGGCGCGGTCGTCACCATCGACGGGCACGGGGCGGTGCGCCCGACCGAACCGCACCCCACCCCTGACCAGTCCAGCCCGTCCGACCCCGCGCCGAGCGGTTCGCCCTCGGCCGACCCGGACCCCACACCCAGCGATCCGACCCCGACCGACCCGCCGTCCACGAGCGGGCCTCCCTCCGCCTCGCCGTCGCCGACCCCGACGCTCACCGACAGCTCCACCGCGAGCCCGTCCCTGTAGGCACCCGTCGATCCGGGCCGGCACGGGTCCACGGTCGGCGCCGAACGGGACGCGAAGGGGCGGGACGAGCCGCAGCTCGGCCCGCCGGATCAGCGGGGTCCGATGCCCACAGTGCGCCGGATGCGCGGGGGCCGGGCTAGGGGAGCGCCGGATCAGCGGGGTGCGGTGCCACCAGCGGGAGCTGCGAGGCCAGGCGCTGCTCGCACAGCTCCGCCAGGCGGTCGTACCCCGCCTTGCCCATCAGCTCGGTCAGCTCGGCCCGGTACGAGACGTACACCGGCTCGCCCGCGCCGTGCGCCGACGTGGCCGACGTGCACCACCAGTGCAAGTCGTGGCCGCCCGGCCCCCAGCCACGGCGGTCGTACTCACCGATGGACACCTGCAGCACCCGGGTGTCGTCGGGCCGGTCGATCCAGTCGAAGGTCCGCCGGATCGGCAGCTGCCAGCAGACGTCGGGTTTGGTCTCCAGCGGCTCGCGGCCCTCCCGCAGCGCCAGGATGTGCAGCGAGCAGCCGGCGCCGCCCGGGAATCCGGGCCGGTTCTGGAAGATGCAGGAGCCCTGGTAGGGGCGGGTCTGCCGGGAGCCCTCGTCGTCCTCCGCGACCCAGCCGGTCTCCATGCCCACGTCATGGTTCTGCCAGATCTCCGGCGTGAGTCGTGCCACATGCCCGGCCACCCGCTTCTCGTCGTCCTCGTCCGAGAAGTGCGCTCCCAGCGTGCAGCACCCGTCGTCCGCGCGGCCCGCCTGGATGCCCTGACAGCCGCTTCCGAAGATGCAGCTCCAGCGCGAGGTCAGCCAGGTCAGATCGCACCGGAAGACCTGCTCGTCGTCGGCCGGATCCGGGAACTCCACCCACGCGCGCGCGAAATCGAGCCCCTTCTCGTCGCTCGTCTTCGGGGCCTTCCTGGGCGCGGGCGCCTTCACCTGCGAGGAGCCTTTCGACCCCTTGGAGGATTTGTCGGACTTCGCCTTTTTCGTCTTTGGCACGCATCCAGGGTAAGTGGCCCCGGACCTCATCCGGGACTGAGCACCGTCGTCCTGGCAGTAGCGTTCCGTACATGAGACTCGGTGTCCTCGATGTGGGTTCGAACACGGTGCATCTGCTGGTGGTGGATGCGCACCCCGGCGCGCGTCCGCTTCCCGCGCATTCGCACAAGGCGGAGCTGCGGCTCGCCGAACTCCTCGACGGCAGCGGCGCCATCGGCGCCCACGGGGTCGACAAGCTGATCGCCGTCGTACGGGACGCCCTCGAGGCGGCCGAGGACAAGGGAGTCGAGGACCTGCTGCCGTTCGCCACCTCCGCGGTGCGCGAGGCGACCAACGCGGACGACGTCCTGGCCCGGGTGAAGGAGGCCACCGGCGTCGAGCTCCAGGTGCTGACCGGCGCGGAGGAGGCACGGCTGACCTTCCTCGCGGCCCGCCGCTGGTTCGGCTGGTCGGCGGGCAAGCTGCTCGTCCTGGACATCGGCGGCGGCTCGCTGGAGATCGCCTACGGCATCGACGAGGAACCCGACGCCGCGGTGTCGCTGCCGCTCGGCGCCGGCCGGCTCACCGCGGGCTGGCTGCCGGGCGATCCGCCGGACCCGGCCGACGTGAAGGCGCTGCGCCGCCATGTGCGCGCGCAGATCGCCCGCACCGTCGGCGAGTTCAGCCGTTTCGGGGCGCCCGACCACGTGGTCGCCACGTCCAAGACCTTCAGGCAGCTCGCCCGCATCGCCGGGGCGGCGCGGTCCGCGGAGGGGCTGTATGTGCAGCGCGATCTGAAGCGGCAGTCCCTGGAGGCGTGGGTGCCGCGGCTCTCCGGGATGACGGCCGTGGAGCGCTCGACTCTGCCGGGCGTCTCCGACGGCCGTGCGGGCCAGCTCCTCGCCGGGGCGCTGGTCGCGGAGGGCGCGATGGACCTGTTCAGGGTGGAGACCCTGGAGATCTGCCCGTGGGCGCTGCGCGAGGGCGTCATCCTGCGGCGCCTCGACCACATGCCCTAGGTGCGCGCAGGCGAGTGGTGACGGCGGAAGAGATCCCGCCATCCCCCTCGCCCGCGCCGTGCGGCAGCCCGGTCCACGGGTGCCGCGAGGGCCCGGGCGGAGCGGGCACCGGCCCGGCTGCGCGGCGGCGACTTCCGGCCGCTGTGCCACTTCCCACACCCCGCGCCCCGCTTCCCGCCCTCCATGTCAATGCGGCGCCCCGTACCCTGTCCTTCGTGGCAGAACCAGCGGTGCGCATCCCGGATGCGAAGGTCGCCCTGTCGACGGCCTCCGTCTATCCGGAGTCGACGGCAACGGCCTTCGAGATCGCAGCGCGCCTCGGTTACGACGGGGTCGAGGTCATGGTGTGGACCGATCCGGTCAGCCAGGACATCGAGGCGCTGCGCCGGCTCAGCGACTACCACCGGGTCCCCGTTCTCGCCATCCACGCCCCCTGTCTGCTCATCACCCAGCGCGTCTGGTCCACCGATCCCTGGGTCAAGCTGCAGCGGGCCCGCGCGGCCGCCGAGAAGCTCGGCGCCGGCACCGTCGTGGTCCACCCGCCCTTCCGGTGGCAGCGTCAGTACGCCCGCGACTTCGTCGACGGCGTATGGCGCATGGCGGACGAGACGGATGTGCGGTTCGCCGTCGAGAACATGTACCCGTGGCGCTACCGGGACCGCGAGATGCTCGCGTACGCACCCGACTGGGACGTCACGCGGCATGACTACCGTCATTTCACGATAGATCTCAGCCACACCGCGACGGCCCGTACGGACGCCCTGCAGATGCTCGACCGCATGGGCGACCGCCTCGGCCACGTCCATCTAGCCGACGGCAACGGCTCCAACAAGGACGAGCACCTCGTCCCCGGCCGTGGCGTCCAGCCCTGCGCCGAGGTGCTCGAGCGGCTCGCGCTCACCGGCTTCGACGGGTACGTCGTCATCGAGGTCAACACCCGCCGCGCCATGTCGGGTGCCGAGCGCGAGGCCGACCTCGCGGAGGCCCTCGCCTTCACCCGGCTGCACCTCGCGTCGGCCGTGAAGGTGTCCCGCCGGTGAGTGAGATGCTGTGCCCATGACCAGGGCGACCGGAATGGGTCCCGTCCGTCGCGGCCGGGGACGGCCCAGCCGCACGGAGACGGCGGCGGCCCCCGCCACCCGCGACAGCATCCTGGAGGCGGCCCGCGAGGAGTTCTCCGAGCGTGGCTACGAGAAGACGTCGGTGCGCGGCATCGCCAAGGCCGCCGGTGTGGACTCCGCGCTCGTGCACCACTACTTCGGCACCAAGGAACAGGTCTTCGAGGCCGCCATCGAGGTGGCCTTCGCCCCCGCGATGAGCGCGCCGGATGCGATCGCCCAGGGGCCCGAGGAGGGCGTCGGCGAGCGCCTGACCCGGTTCGTCCTCGGCATCTGGGAGAACCCCACGACCCGTACGCCGCTGCTGGCGATCCTCCGGTCCGCCGTGAACAACGAGTCCGCGGCCGCCGTCTTCCGCCGCCTGGTGGCCACGCAGCTGCTGCGCCGCGTCGCCGGCCAGCTGGACATGCCGGAGCCCGAGCTGCGCGCCGAGCTGGCAGCCGCCCAGCTGGTCGGGGTGGCGATGCTGCGCTACGTGGTCAAGGTGGAGCCGCTGGCCTCGGCGGACCTGGAACAGCTCGTGGCGCGGCTGGCCCCCGTGGTGCAGGGGCACCTGACGAACCCCTGAAGGGGGCCTGGTGCGCCGCGGGCGAAGGGCCGGGCGGGCCGGTTCGACCGAGACGCGCGTCCCGGGATCCGGACAGTTGTGTCCGGTCCTTGGAGCACCGGCGTAGGCTCGAGGGAAGTCATGACTCTCCGAAGGAGCGAGCGACGATGCCCGAGCTGAGGTCCCGCACAGTCACCCACGGCCGCAACATGGCGGGCGCCCGCGCCCTCATGCGTGCCTCAGGTGTACCCGGTGCGGACATCGGACGGAAGCCGATCATCGCCGTCGCCAACTCCTTCACGGAGTTCGTGCCGGGACACACCCACCTCCAGCCGGTCGGCCGGATCGTCAGCGAGGCGATCACGGAGGCGGGCGGCATCCCCCGCGAGTTCAACACGATCGCCGTCGACGACGGCATCGCGATGGGGCACGGCGGCATGCTCTACAGCCTGCCCTCCCGCGACCTGATCGCGGACAGCGTGGAGTACATGGTCGAGGCGCACTGCGCCGACGCCCTGGTCTGCATCTCCAACTGCGACAAGATCACCCCGGGCATGCTGATGGCCGCCCTGCGCCTGAACATCCCGACGGTCTTCGTCTCCGGCGGCCCGATGGAGTCCGGCCGCGCCACCCTGGTCGACGGCACGGTCCGCACGCTCGACCTGGTCGACGCGATCTCCGACGCCGTGAACGACAAGATCTCGGACGAGGACATCCTCCGCATCGAGGAGAACGCCTGCCCGACCTGCGGCTCCTGTTCCGGCATGTTCACGGCCAACTCGATGAACTGCCTGACCGAGGCGATCGGCCTCTCCCTCCCCGGCAACGGCTCGGTGCTGGCCACCCACACGGCCCGCCGTGCGCTGTACGAGGACGCGGCCCGCACGGTCATGGATCTCACCCGCCGTTACTACGAGCAGGACGACGAGACGGTCCTGCCCCGCTCCATCGCCACCTTCCCGGCCTTCGAGAACGCGATGGCACTCGACATCGCGATGGGCGGCTCCACCAACACGATCCTGCACCTGCTGGCGGCAGCCCAGGAGGCGGGCGTCCCCTTCGGGCTGACGGAGATCGACCAGGTGTCGCGCCGCGTCCCGTGCCTGGCGAAGGTCGCCCCGAACGTCGCCAAGGACCGCACGTACTACATGGAGGACGTGCACCGCGCCGGCGGCATCCCGGCCCTCCTCGGCGAACTGCACCGCGCGGGCTTGCTGAACGAGGACGTCCACGCCGTCCACAGCCCGTCCCTGGCCGACTGGCTCAAGACCTGGGACGTGCGCGGCGGCTCGCCCTCGCAGGAGGCCGTGGAGCTGTGGCACGCGGCCCCGGGCTGTGTGCGCTCGGCCGAGGCCTTCTCCCAGTCCGAGCGCTGGGCGTCGCTGGACGAGGACGCGGAGAGCGGGTGCATCCGCTCCGCCGAGCACGCGTACTCCAAGGACGGCGGTCTGGCCGTCCTCAAGGGCAACCTGGCCGTGGACGGCTGCGTGGTGAAGACGGCGGGTGTCGACGCGTCCATCTGGACGTTCGAGGGGCCCGCGGTCGTCTGCGAGTCGCAGGAGGAGGCCGTCCAGAAGATCCTGACCCAGGAGATCAAGGAGGGCGACGTCGTCGTCATCCGGTACGAGGGTCCCAAGGGCGGCCCCGGCATGCAGGAGATGCTCTACCCGACCTCGTACCTCAAGGGCCGGGGACTCGGGAAGAGCTGCGCCCTGGTCACGGACGGCCGCTTCTCCGGCGGCACGTCGGGCCTGTCCATCGGCCACGCGTCCCCGGAGGCGGCCTCGGGCGGCACCATCGCGCTGGTCAAGGACGGCGACCGGATCCGGATCGACATCCCGGACCGCACGATCGAGCTCCTGGTCTCCGACGAGGAACTGGCCGCCCGCCGCGAGGCACTGAACGGCGTGTACGCCCCGGCCAACCGTGACCGCAAGGTCTCGGCGGCCCTGCGCGCCTACGCCGCGATGGCGACGAGCGCGGACAAGGGCGCGGTGCGCGACGTCAGCAAGCTGGGCTGAGGCTCCGCCGACAGCACTGGGCCGTCCCTGCGGGGGCGGCCCTTTCGCCTGTCACCAACTCGACGGGTGGCGCCCGTCCACGGCGAAGACGGTGCCGTCGGGGGCGGAGGCGTAGACGTGGCCGTTGAGGAGGAGGGGCTGGGTGAGGGCGCCCGCGACCTTTCCCGAGTTCGCGCCGAGCCGCGGAGGGGTCTGCCCGAGGAGCCTTCCGTCGTGAACGCCAACGGCGAGCAGCCGCCCGTCGGCCGAGCTCAGGTACACATGGTCGCTGTCCGCGACCGGAGCCGATCCCCGGTTCACGTTCGTCTCCAGATTCCACAGCTCCTTGCGGGTGCCCATGTCGACGGCCGACAGCGACCCGCCGGAGGCCAGGAGGTACACGACGTTTCCGTGCATCGTGGCCTGGACGTCCATACGGCGGACGGACAGAGCCAGCCGGCGTGACACCTTCGAGTCCGGGGTGTAGCGGACGACAGCCTCCGTGTCGCCGTAGACCGTGCCAATGGACAGGAAGAAGACCGATCCGTCGCGGGACCCGACCGGCTGCAGGATTCCGTCCAGCCGTGCCTGCCAGCGCACGGCTCCCGACTGGGGGTCCAGCGCGGTGACCTGTGTGCGCGAGCCGTCGTCGGAGGTGCTGGTGGCGTAGGCCAACGGGTCCCCGGCGACCGAGGTGAGAGAGGGCATGGTGTAGCCCTGGATCCGCTGGGTCCACTTGGTGTTGCCGGACGCGCTGTCCACGCCGGTGATCGTTCCGTCGGCCCGGCTGAGCAGAAGCCTGCCGCCGACGTACAGCACTCCGCTCTGCGTAGGCATGTCCCGCTTCCAGCGGGTCCGTCCCGAGTCGGGGTCCAGTGCCTCCGTGTGCCGGTCGCCTCCCGTCGACAGGTGTACGAGTCCACCCGAAAGGACTGGAGGTCCGCTTCTGCCCGCCTTGCTGACGGAGCGCCGCCACAGCAGGGCGCCGTCGGAGGGGGAGAGGGCGAAGACCACACCGCCCTGCACGCAGAGCAGTTTCCTTTCTCCATAGGAACACTCGGGTGCCGCCGCTTTGCCGGAGACGGGCTTCGCCTCCCAGGACGTGAACTCGTCCACAGTCGTCTGAGGACCCGTGCGGGCCGCCGAGGGACTGCCGTCATCGAACATGTGAGCTGCGGCGAATGTGCTGGCTGCCAGCAGGCCGAGCGCGCCGACCGCTGCTGCCACTCGATTGCGGAGCAGCAGAGGCCGTCGTTCCGGCTTCTCGACGCCGGGTTGCGGCTTCGGAAGATCGACGGTCCGCTGTCCCGGTATGAACGCCTGGGTGTCGTACGACGCCGCCACCGACCGCAGCTCGCGCATCAGTTCGTCAGGCGTGGGCCGGTCGTCGGGCTCCTTGGCGAGGCAGCGCAGCACCAGCGGCACGAGATCCTCCGGCACCCCGGCCAGGTCGGGCTCGTCGTGCACCACCTGGTAGGCGACGACGTACGGGCTGTCCGAGTCGAACGGTCCGCGCCCGGTCGCCGCGTGCACCATCACGGACCCGAGGGCGAAGATGTCGGCGGCCGGCCCGACCTCTCTCGGACGCCGGAACTGCTCGGGCGCCATGAAGGGCGGTGTTCCGATCAACTTCCCGGTCTCAGTCCGCAGTTCGCTGTCCTTCGGCCGGGAGATACCGAAGTCGATGACCTTCGGCCCGTCCTCGGCGAGCAGGACGTTGCTCGGCTTCAGGTCCCGGTGCACGACCCCGACGCGGTGGATGTCGCGCAGCGCCTCCGCCAGACCGGCCATCATCCGGCGCAACTGGGACGGTGTCATGGGCCCGTTCTGCTTCACCTGGTCGGACAGGGTCGGACCGGGAATGAACAGAGTGGCCATCCAGGGCCGTTCGGCCTCCGGGTCGGCGTCGACCACGGGCGCGGTGAAGGCACCGCTCACCCTCCGGGCGGCGGCCACCTCCTGCCGGAAACGGCCCCTGAACTCGGGATCCTTGGCGAACTCGGCGTGCACGACCTTTACCGCGAGCTTCAGCCCCGAGGCGCTCCTGGCCAGATGTACGACACCCATGCCGCCCGAGCCCAGGCATGACTCCAGCCGGTACTGGCCGGCGTACTCGGGACGTTCCGCTTCCGCGCCCCCTCCGGTGTTCTGCTGTGGCGCCATGGACCACCCCCGTGCTGTTCGTCCGCGCGCGATTTGGGAGCCTAGTCGATGAAACTTACGAGACCGAGGCGGCTTGCCAGCCTCCTCGTGCCAGTCGCCGAAGTGCGTTTCAGTACGTGACTGGAGGGAATCAACGGGTCCCCATGACACTCATGGGGCCAACGGGGGAGGTTTTCCATGTCTGTTGACCGCGTCGAAGAAGTAGAGGGCGAAGACCGGGCAGAAGCCGTCGCGACGGCCGCGGCGCTGCGCTCCTACTCCGTGGCGCCGGGCGTTCGGCTGAATGTCCGCAGCGGGCCCGGCACCGGCTACAGCATCGTCCGGGTCCTGCCCGAGGGTGCCAAGGTCGCGATCTTCTGTCAGACACCGGGTACGACGGTCACGGGTCCCTACGGCACGAGCAACATCTGGGACAACGTCGGCAACGGCGAGTACGTCTCGGACGCATACGTGAACACGGGCAGCGACGGCTATGTCGCCGCTCGATGTGCCTGATCTTCTACGAGAGGACGTCATGACATCCCGGATACGCAGATCCGTTCTCGTGGCCGGTTCCGCCGCAGGAGCCCTGCTCATGATGCTGGGCTCGTCCACGAGTGCCTCCGCCTCGGCGGCCCTGCGCTACTACTCGGTGGCGCCCGGAGTTCAGCTGAACATCCGCAGCGGGCCCGGCACCGGCTACAGCGTCGTCGGGGTCCTGCCCGCGGGCGCCAAGGTCGCGATCTTCTGCCAGACACCGGGTACGACGGTCACAGGCCCCTACGGCACGTCGAACATCTGGGACAACATCGATGACGGCGAGTTCGTCTCTGACGCTTATGTGAACACAGGCAGTGACGGTTACGTCACGTCACGCTGCGCATGACGGCGGCGGCGGGGACCCCCGGCCCTCCGGAGTGATAATCGACCCGTGAGCGACGCGAACGGCACTCCGGACACCCCCACGGGTCCCCGCCCCGAACCCCTCCGCTTCTTCGGCACGACGTGGGTGGACCACGACGGCGGATACGCGGGACGCCGCGTCGGCGTGGCCGTCGGTTCGCTCGCGGCCGCCGCCGTCTCCTGCCTGGTGCTGCGCTTCGCCTACCAGGGCCTGGAGGTCGCCAACGTCGGCAAGGGGGTGACCCTGCTGGTCGTGGTGATGTTCGCGGTGTGCAGCGCGATGGCCTTCAACCACACCTGGGGGAGCTTCACCAAGCGCCCCGACCCGGAGCGGCAGGCATCGCTCCGCGGCCTTCTGGCGATCGGCTTCGTCGGCTCACTGCTCGCGTACTTCTTCCGCTCGCTGCGCGAGGCCCCCGGTGAGAAGCTCCACCGCGAGGACTACGAAGAGGCCCGCGCCGCCTACGAGAAGCGCACGACCCGGCGTTCGGGCAACCCGGCCCGCAAACGCCGCCCCTGACCGGGCGGCCCCGCGGCACCGCCGGCCGGCCGTAGGCCGGGACCGGCTCCCTTCCCCGGTCTCACCGGCCCCCACCGTCCCTCGGCCCGGCAAACCCGCTGTCCCCCGGCGTCCGGCCCCCGCCACCATGGGCGTATGAACGCGTCGTTCCGCTCCACCCGCGCCCACTCCTTCAACGCCGCCGCGGCCCAGTACGCCGCGAACCGCCCGTCCTACCCGCCCGCCCTCTTCGACGCCCTGGAAGACCTCGCGGCCCGCCCGCTCGCCGGCGCCCGCGTGGCGGACATCGGCGCCGGCACCGGCATCGCCACCGCCCTTCTCAAGTCCCGCGGGGCCCATGTCCTCGCGGTGGAGCCCGGCGAGGGCATGGCGGCCCAGTTCCGCCGCAGCGTCCCCGGCATCCCCGTCCTCCGCGGCGACGGCAACGCCCTGCCTCTCGCCACCGCGTCCACCGACTTCCTCACCTACGCCCAGGCCTGGCACTGGACCGACCCCGCCCGTTCGGTTCCGGAAGCACTGCGGGTGCTGCGCCCCGGCGGCGCCCTCGCGCTGTGGTGGAACATGGACGCGCAGGACGTTCCGTGGATCGCCGCACAGGCCGACCGCATCAAGCGGCACTTCGGCGCCGAGCACGCATCCAAGTCCGGCGCGGGCGGCACCCGTACCGAATTGGCCTTCGCAGGCGCACCCGACGTCCCGGCCCACAGCCACCGAGTCGTCCGCTGGAGCCGCACGGTCTCCGTGGACACCCACCTCGCCAACGTCGGCAGCCACTCGATCTTCCTCGTCCTCGATGAGGAGGATGCGCGCGCCTTCCTCGCCGAGGAGCGACAGCACCTCCTCGAGGCCTTCCCGAACGGCCTGGTCGAGGAGGTCTACGACGTCGAGTTGATCGTGGCGACGCGACCGTAGGCGGCATGGCGGCCTGGCCCCACCGGCTTGACGGCCGGTCCGCCGCGCGCCATATTCATCACATGATGAATATCAGTCGGTCGCATCCGCCCGACCTCCCGGAGCAGGGGCCCGCCGCCCCCGCCATCCGAGCCGCAGACCTCACCGCCGTACGCGGCCCCCGCACGGTCCTGCGGGGCCTCGACTTCACCGTCCCCCGCGGCCGCATCACCGGACTGCTCGGTCCCTCCGGGTGCGGCAAGTCGACCCTCATGCGCGCGATCGTCGGCACCCAGGCCAAGGTGAGCGGCACCCTCGAAGTCCTCGGGCGCCCCGCCGGCGACGCCTCCCTGCGCTCCCGCATCGGCTACGTCACCCAGGCGCCCTCCGTCTACGACGACCTCACGATCCGCCAGAACCTCGAGTACTTCGCCGCGATCCTCGACCCCGGCCGCGCCGCCGCCGACCGCCGCCACGAGGACGTCACCCGGGCCATAGCCGACGTCGACCTCACCACGCACGCCGACGCCCTCGCCGGCAACCTGTCCGGCGGCCAGCGCAGCCGCGTCTCCCTCGCGGTCGCCCTGATCGGCACCCCCGAACTCCTGGTCCTGGACGAACCGACGGTCGGCCTCGACCCCGTTCTGCGCCGCGACCTCTGGGCCCTCTTCCACACCATCGCGGCGGACCGCGGCGCCACGCTCCTCGTCTCGTCCCATGTCATGGACGAGGCCGAGCGCTGCCACCGCCTCCTGCTGATGCGCGAGGGCGAGATCCTCGCCGAGGACACACCCGAGGCCCTGCGCACCCGTACGGGCGCGGAGACGGTCGAGGAGGCCTTCCTGCACCTGGTGGACGAGGCAGCGGCCGGGAACAGGGCCGGAGAATCGAAGAACACCGCTGAGGAGACGGTCCGATGACCACGACGACCCCGCGCGCCACCACGAGCCCTCTGACCCTCTCCCGCACCACGGCGACGGCCGTACGCGTCCTGCGCCAACTCCGCCACGACCCACGCACGATCGCGCTGATGATCGTCATCCCGTGCGTGATGCTGCTCCTGCTGCGCTACGTCTTCGACGGCAGCCCGCGCACGTTCGACTCGATCGGCGCCTCGCTGCTCGGCATCTTCCCGCTGATCACGATGTTCCTGGTGACGTCGATCGCGACCCTGCGCGAACGCACCTCCGGCACCCTGGAGCGCCTCCTCGCGATGCCGCTCGGCAAGGGCGACCTGATCGCCGGCTACGCCCTCGCCTTCGGCATTCTGGCGATCATCCAGTCGGCCCTCGCGACCGGTCTCGCGGTGTGGTTCCTGGGCCTCGACGTCACCGGCTCCCCCTGGCTGCTGCTTCTGGTGGCCCTCCTCGACGCCCTGCTCGGCACGGCGCTCGGTCTGTTCGTCTCGGCCTTCGCGGCCTCGGAGTTCCAGGCGGTCCAGTTCATGCCCGCGGTGATCTTCCCCCAGCTCCTCCTCTGCGGACTGTTCACCCCTCGCTCCGACATGCACCCGGTCCTGGAGGCCATCTCCGACGTCCTTCCCATGTCGTACGCGGTGGACGGCATGAACGAGGTCCTCAAGCACACGGACATGACGGCGACGTTCGTACGGGACGCACTGGTCGTGGCGGGCTGCGCCCTCCTGGTCCTGGGGCTGGGGGCGGCGACGCTACGACGCAGGACGGCCTGACGCGGTCGCGAGCCGCAGCGAAAAGGCCCGTCCCGCCCACCGGACAACGAACCCCCCGCACGCACCCCCGGTGCGAGGATGATTCCGGACGACGCAAACCCTCCGGAGGGCACCCGCACCATGAGCCAGAAAGTCGCAGTCCTCGGCACCGGAAAGATCGGCGAAGCCCTGCTCAGCGGAATGATCCGGGCCGGCTGGGCTCCCGCCGATCTCCTGGTCACCGCCCGCCGCCGGGAACGGGCCGAGGAACTCCGCACCCGTCACGGCGTCACCCCGGTCACCAATGCCGAGGCAGCGAAGACCGCGGACACGCTCATCCTCACGGTCAAGCCTCAGGACATGGGCACGCTGCTCGACGAGCTCGCCTCCCACATCCCGGCCGACCGCCTGGTCATCAGTGGCGCCGCCGGCATTCCCACCTCGTTCTTCGAGGCCCGGCTCGCCGCCGGCACCCCGGTCGTCCGCGTCATGACGAACACCCCCGCCCTGGTCGACGAGGCCATGTCCGTCATCTCCGCCGGCAGCCACGCCACCGAGGCCCACCTCGCCCACACGGAGGAGATCTTCGGCGCCGTCGGCAAGACGCTGCGCGTCCCCGAGTCGCAGCAGGACGCCTGTACCGCCCTCTCCGGCTCCGGCCCGGCGTACTTCTTCTACCTGGTCGAGGCCATGACCGACGCCGGCATCCTGCTCGGACTGCCCCGCGACAAGGCCCATGAACTGATCGTCCAGTCCGCGATCGGCGCTGCGGTGATGCTCCGCGACAGTGGCGAGCACCCGGTGAAGCTCCGCGAGAACGTCACCTCGCCCGCGGGTACGACCATCAACGCGATCCGGGAACTGGAGAACCACGGGGTGCGTGCCGCGCTCATCGCCGCACTGGAAGCCGCCCGTGACCGTAGCCGCGAACTGGCGTCCGGCAACAACTGACCTTCGTGCCCACCGCCGGGCGTCCGGCGGTGGGCACGGGACCTTCAGGCGGGCAGCAGACCGATCGCGCGGTACGCCGCGTCCACCCGAGGAGCGGCCATCCCTCTGGCCCGCTCCGCTCCGGCCCGCAGCACCTCGTCCACCTGACCGGGATCCGCGCACAACGCCCGGTGCCGCTCCTGAACCGGCCGCAGCAGTTCGACGACGGCCTCCGCGGTGTCCTTCTTCAGGGCGCCGTAGGTGTCATAGGCACCGCTCAGTTCCTTGGGGCTCCGCCCCTCGCACGCGGCCAGGATCTCCAGCAGGTTCGACACACCCGGCCGCGCCTCCCGGTCGTAGACGACGCCCGACCCGCTGTCGGTCACGGCCCGCATGACCTTCTTCCGTACCACGTCCGGCTCGTCGAGCAGATAGACGATGCCCGGCCCGGAGTCGTCGGACTTCCCCATCTTCGACGTCGGTTCCTGAAGGTTCATGACCCGGGTCGCGACCTCGGGATGGGTCGCTCGGGGCACCACGAACGTATGCCCGTACCGCTGGTTGAACCGCACCGCCAGATCCCGGCTCAATTCCACGTGCTGCGTCTGGTCGTCCCCCACGGGCACCTCGTCGGTCCCGTACGCCAGGATGTCCGCCGCCATCAGCACCGGATACGTCAGCAGCGACAGCCGCACGCTCCCGCCTCGCTCGTGCTCACGGGCGGCCTTCTCCTTGTACTGGATCATCCGCCGCATCTCGCCGTCCGTGGCGACGCACTCGAGCACATACGAGAGCCGGGTGTGGGCGTCCACATGACTCTGTACGAACACCGTGCACAGCTCCGGATCGAGCCCCGCGGCCAGCAGCAGCGTCGCCGCCTGCCGCGTGAGCCTGCGTACCCGCGCCGGATCGTGGTCCACGGTCAGGGCGTGCAGGTCGACCACGCAGAACAGCGCGTCGGCCTGGTGCTGGTCCACCTCGGCCCACCGCCGCATGGCTCCGAGATAGTTCCCCAGCGTCAGGTGCCCGGTCGGCTTGATCCCGCTGAATACCCGCGTCATCTCTCCACCTCTGGGTCAGGGCCGCCTGTCCGGCCGGCCGCCCCTCCGGAGGGAGATACAAGAACGGCCGCCGGGACGGCGGCCGTTGTACGCATACGTGAGTCGGCCGCCGTCAGGCGGCCCACCACTGCTGGTTGCACGTACGCGAAGTCATGAGAAGAGAGTACGCCTCCTCCGGCCCTGCGGGAGGAAGTTGACACGCCCCTGCCCGATGCGTAGTGTTCTCCGGGTTGTCCGACGTGAGCGCCGACCACGGTCGGTCCCCGGACAGCCATTCCGCAGGTACCCACCGATACTCGGCGCTGCTTTGCCGTGTGTATAGGTGCGCGTATTTTCGGAATGAGGAATCCGCGTTCGAGCTTTTGCGAGGACGCAGCCCCCGATTAGCTCGGACGGCAGGAATCCGCTAAAGTCTCACTCGTCGGAACGGCCCAACGGCCGGGAAGACAACCCGCTCCGGCCGGGAATCGGATCGAGAAAAAGATCTGATAGAGTCGGAAACACCGAAGGGAAGCGCCCGGAGGAAAGCCCGAGAGGGTGAGTACGAAGGAAGCGTCCGT
>NZ_JBSFJX010000138.1:0-20435 GCF_053598275.1 Streptomyces sp. NPDC001156
GTCGGCGTCTGTCGGTGCGGCGTGGGCCGAGGTCGCGCCGATGCTGGGCATGCGGCCGGCGCCGGTGGCCCGGCGCGAGGTGAGCGCCTACCGTGCGCAGGCCTCGCGGGTGGAGGCTGCGCTTGCCGGCGGTATCGCTTTCCGCCCCGCCCGTCCGGCGGAGATCGTGTGGATGATCCAGCATGCCCTCCACCGCGGCCTCGCGGAGCCCCTGCTGGCGGAGGCCGAGACCAGCGACCTGTACGGCGGGCAGATCCGGGATGGCGTGCTGCGCTCCCCCAGCTACGCCGATCTCGGCCAGGTCCGTCTGCAGGAAGGCGGCATCGACCCCGACCTCGACGACGCAGGCGAACTCAGGAGCGCGGGCAGTATCACGCGGTCGGGCCGCACGGCCTGGTGGAGGCTGAAGGCCGGCTCGCCGCTGGGGCGGCGCTGGCTGCAGGTCGAATCCGACACCGGGGTGGGCTACCAGGCGCAGGTGGCGCTGGCCGAGTGCCCGCCCGCGGTCAGCCAGGATGCCGCGGACCTGTTCGCCCAGCTGGAGATGCTCGACTTTCCCGTCGACTACACCGTCGACCTCACCCTCGTGCCCGCGGAGAAGGCCCGCGACCAGGTGCGGCGCAAGAAGAACGAACTGATCGACCAGGCCGACCAGTACGACGCCCGCCCCATCGGCATGCCCGCCTCGCTCACCGAGGCCGCCCGCGACCTGGGCGAGCTGGATGCCCGTCTCTCCCGCAGCAGCGTGGAGGTCGAGGTGCAATCCGTGACCGTGCTGACGGTGTGGGGGCCGACCGCCGCCGTCTGCGACGCCCGGGCCCGCGCCCTTGCCGCGCTGCTCGGCGGCGCCGACTACCGGGCCGTGCGCCCGGCCGGCCTGCAGGAGGCCCTGTTCACCCTCGGCCTGCCCGGCACCGTACGGCCCGGCGTGGTACGGGAGTTCACCCAGCACCAGGTCTCCGAAGACTGGGCACTCGGCGGCGCCTTCACCGCTGCGGAGGTCGGCGACCCCAACGGGATGTTCCTCGGCATCGACCTGGACAGCGGCACCACCCGCCCCGTCATGATCAACGTGGCGGATGCGCCCAAGGTCGACGCGTCCGCCTCGATGGGCATCGTGGGGGATCTCGGCGCGGGCAAGAGCGTCCTGCAGAAGCTGATCGCGGAAGCGGTGTGGGCGCGCGGCGGCTGCGCGATCTGCATCGACCGCACCCCCGTCCGCGAGTGGGCCACCTTCGCCCGCACCGCCGCCAAGGGCCGCGTCCAGATCATCGACGCCGCTCAGGCCGAGGTGTCCATCGACCCCTTAAGGATGTTCAACGGCCCCGACGGCCGCCACTACGCCCTGTCCTACCTCACCCTGCAGCTCGGCATCGGCCCGATGAGCACCAACGGCGAGGTCCTCCACCACGCCGTCGAACAGGCCGCCGCCGGCGACGCCCCGTCCATGCACCGCGTCCTTGAGGTCCTTCAGGAGATGGCCACGCGCGAGGCGGGCAAACGGCAGGACGCGGCCGCCACCCTCGCCGGCCTCATCCGCATCGTCGCCACCAACTCCCTCGCGAGGATGGTCTTCGACCCAACGCTGCCGCCGGTGCGGCTGGACGCGTCCAGCGCCTTAGACATGATCGTGATCACCACGACCGGGCTGAAGCTGCCGCCGAAGGCCGCGTTCGACAAGCCCGAGGTCCTGCACCAGCAGCCGCTGGAGGCGCTGATCGGACGCGCGGTGCTCTACCTGATCGCCGCGATCGCCCGGCAGACCGCCTTCGAGGACCCCGAGCGGTTCACCAGTCACGGGGCGACCACCTGCCGCCCACAACGTCCGCCTCGACTCCAGCACCTGACCGGTTGGCAAGCCCGCGGCGTACGGACGAGGAAGCCGCCAAGGAGTATGCCGACGCCCAGCTCACCCACGCACGAAAGCACCCCGCCCAGCCCGACGCCGCTCAGGCCACCTACGTGTACGAGCAAGACAGCACCACGGCCACCGGCACACCACCCGCCCCGCACCAGGACCAGGACCACGAAGCGCTCGTCGCGGATTTCCAAGAACGCGCGACGAACACCGGCACTGCATCGCCAGCCGCAAGGGTTACTGCCGACCCTGCAGTGCAGGCACCACACGAGTCCGTCGCCGCCGGGAAAGACCCCGAGCCGATACCCTCCGACACAGGCACCCACGCCACGCACGCCACGAAGGAGAAGCGCCGCCCGCACGTGAAGGCCACGATCGACGGGCACTCACCCCACACACCGGCCGAAGGAAGGCATCCCACCCTCGTCGACCGCTACTACCTCGCGTGGAGGAAGTACCAAACGCAGCACGGCGACGAACCCACCGGCCAGAAGCTGTATGCCTATCTCGCCGACAGGGGCATGCACGGCCGAAGCGGAAAACCCATCAGTCCCTCCACCCTGCGCCGCTACTTTCTGTCCTTCCGGCTCTACACGATCTGGGCCGAGCACCGAGTAGGCGGCAGTACACCGGCGTTGGACGCCATCGAACGCGACTGCGCAGTCCACGGGGTCACCGCCCAGTACAGCAAGCCCATCACCGTCCACGACATCAGCGAGCACGTCGACGACTTCGAACGACGCTGGCAGGCCCTCACCCAGCACCACACCAACACCCAGCAATAAGTGCTCGACGGCGCGGAAGGCTCTCTGCGATGGGCCGGGCGGGTGACGTCCCGGGCAGGACCCGCGGGCGCCGCGTATCACGTCCGCGCTGGTCACGCCCTATGAAGGATGCCGACTCACTTACCGGTCCCCGGCGTCACCAGCCCCGATTCGTACGCCACGATGACCAGCTGCGCCCGGTCCCGCGCCCTCAGCTTCCCCATGATCCGGCTGACGTGGGTCTTGGCCGTCAGCGGGCTCAGACCCAAGGACTCGGCGATCTCGGTGTTGTTCAGGCCGCGTGCGACAAGAGTGAGCACCTCACGTTCACGGTCGGACAGGCATTCGGGTCCACCCGTCGTGGGCGCGACGGGACTGCGGCGGAAGCGGGCGATCAGCCGGGCCGTTGGCCCCGGCGACAGCAGTGCCTCACCGGCCACCATTGTGCGGATGGCGTCGAGGAGTTCGGCGGGCCTGGTGTCCTTCACCAGGAAGCCGGAGGCACCGGCGCGCAGCGCCTCCACTATGTTCTCGTCGGTGTCGTAGGTGGTGAGGACGAGCACCTTCACCCCGGCCAGATCCTCGTCGGCGGCGATCAGCCGGGTCGCCTCGATGCCGTCGAGGTCGGGCATGCGGATGTCCATCACGACCACGTCGGCGCGTGCCTCGCGGGCCAGCTGCACCGCCTGCCTGCCCGTGCCGGCCTGTCCGACGACCTCCATGTCGCGGGCCGACTTGACCAGCATGGCGAACGCGGAGCGGACCAGGGTCTGGTCGTCCGCGAGAAGCACTCGGATGCTCATCCGGCCCTTTCCGAAGTGGTGACGGTGGTCATGAGCGGCAGGACGGCGGCCACCTCGAAGCCGCCCTGCGTCCGTGGCCCGGCGTCGATGGTGCCGCCCACGCTCCGGGCCCGCTCCCGCATGCCGACGAGCCCGTAGCCGGGGACTCCACCGGGGGTGGGCCCGGTGCCGTCGTCGGTCACGGACAGGTGCAGGGCTCCGTCCTTCTCGTGGAGGTCGACACGTACGACCGGTTCCGGTCCGGCGTGCCGAACGACATTGGTCAGCGCCTCCTGCACGATGCGGTACGCGGCGGCACCCACGGCGGGCGGGACCTGACGGATCCGGACGGTCTGCTGGACGCGGGCGCCGGCGAGCCGAGCCGCGACCACGAGATCGGTGACGCCGTCGACGCCGGGCAGCGGCCCGCGTGCCTCGCCCTCCGCGCCCTGCTCACGTAGCACATCGAGGGTGGTGCGCAGTTCACCGCGCGCCGTGCGGCAGGTCTCGGCGATGTCCTCCAGTGCCCGGGCGATCGCCGCGCGGTCGAGTCGCTCGGGATCGGCGGCCAGCACATGGACGGCCACGGAGGTTTGTACCCCGATCAGGGTGATGCTGTGCGCAAGCAGGTCGTGCAGATCACGCGCGATCCGCACCCGCTCCTCGGCGACACGCCGGCGCGCCTCCTCCTCACGGGTGCGTTCGGCGCGCTCCGCGCGTTCGACGATCGAGGCGACGTAGTGACGGTAGTAGCGGACGTCGACGCCGAAGAAGAGCACCGCGATCACCCAGCCGGAGACGCGCAGGAGCCCGAGGGCCTGGTGGGCGTTCACTGTGAGCATCACGCTCACCACGATCCCGAGGACGGCGGTGCCCGTCAGGATCGTGCGCAGGGGACGGCCGGTGACCGCGACCGTGTACAGGGCGACGAACGAGGCGGGGAGCGGTGCGCCGTGGTTGTTGTCCAGGGCGTGGTAGGGCGCGACGAGCGCCACCACCGCCGCCAGGACCAGCAGCGGACGGCGCCGCCGCCACACGATCGGCACGTGGGCGGCGAGCAGCAGCGTCCAGCCGAGCGCGTCGGGGTGGCGGGACTGGTCGGTGAACAGGCCGAGGCACACGGCCGAGACGGCGAGTGCCACGGCGACCAGCGCGTCGTTGCGCACGCCGTGGGGTGCGGTCCTCGGGTCCCGGTTGAGCGCGGCGATGATGCGCTCGCCCCGGCGTGGCCGTACCGCTGTCGTGATTGCCTGCACGGGCTCATCCTCCGCCACGGGGGTGCCCCTCCGGGAGGGAGGGGCACCGGTCGGTCAGTGCGAGGAGGCGGTCGCGGGTTGCGGCTCCTTCGGCGGAGCCGGCCGCTCGGGCGCGCGCGAGAGCCGGCCAGGCCACCACACCCTCCGCTGCAGCAGCATGCTCGCCGTCGTCACCAGGAACGTACGGACAAGGAACGTGTCGAGGAGTACGCCGACCGCGATCACGAAGCCTAGTTCGACCAGGCCCACCAGCGGCAGCGTGGTGAGGACGGCGAACGTCGCCGCGAGGACGACGCCCGCGGAGGCGATCACCCCTCCGGTGGTGCGCAGGGCCGTGAGCGCCGCCGTCTGCGGCGCGGCGCCCGCCAGGGACTCCTCGCGCATGCGGTGCATCAGGAAGATGCCGTAGTCGACGCCGAGGGCGACCAGGAAGACGAAGGAGAGCAGACCCAGCCCCGGATCCGTCCCCTCGAAGCCGAGCAGGGGGTGGAAGACCAGCCCGCCGATGCCGAGCGCCGCGCCCCACACCGCGACCACCGCGACGAGCAGCATCAGCGGTGCCACGAGGCTGCGCAACAGTCCCACGAGGATGACGAACACGGCGGCGAGGACGAGCGGTACGACGACCCGGCGGTCCCGGGCCTGGCTGTCGGCGAGGTCGAGCTGCTGCGCGCTGGGCCCGCCGACATAGGCGCCGTAGGACCGGTCCAGGCCGGCGCGCAGCGCCTCGATCGTGCGGGTCTCACCGGGTGTCTCGGGGGCGGCGTCAGCGTGGACGGAGATCTCGGTCCAGCCACCGCCGCTGCGACCGGCCGTGGCGTCAGCGATCCCGTCCGTCGAACGGACCTTGTCCAGCACGGCCAAGGCGCGGTCGGTCGGGGCGACGACGGTGATCGGCTGGCTGCTGCGCTGGGGGTAGGCGCGGGCCAACGTCTGCATGGCGGCGATCGACTCGGGTTTCTCGGTGAAGGAGTCCGCCTGCCTGAGGCTTCCGGGCAGGTTGAGCGTGCCCAGGGCGAGAGCGCCGAGCAGCACGGCGCCGCCGACCAGCACGGTGAGGGGGCCGCGTGCGGTCAGGGAGCCCACAGCGGTGAACAACGAACGGCGGGACTGCGGCTCGCCGCCGAAGGCGGGGATCAGGGGCCAGAAGACCCGGCGCCCGAGCAGGACGAGCAGGGCGGGCAGCAACGTGGTCATCGCGACGAGGGCCGACAGGACACCCACCATGGCGACGGGCCCCATGCCGCTGCTGCTGTTGAGGTCGGCGGAGAGCAGACACAGCAGCCCCGCCGCCACGGTGCCGGAGGAGGCGAGGATCGCCGGGCCGCAGCCGCGCAGCGCCGCACGCATGGCGTCGTACGGCCGCTCGTGGCGGCGCAGTTCCTCGCGGTAGCGGGAGATGAGCAGCAGCGCGTAGTCGGTACCCGCGCCCAGCACGAGGACGGTCATCACCCCGCCGCTCTGACCGCTGATGGTGATGTCGAAAGCCTCGTGGAGGCCGTACGCGCCGGCCATCGCCATGCCCGCGGCGGCCCCGGCGACGCCCAGCGGCACCAGCCACAGGAACGGGCTGCGGTAGATGAGGATCAGCAGCACGGTGACGACACCGAGCGTCGCGTACAGCAAGGTGCCGTCGAGCGAGCCGAACACCTTGCTCATGTCGATGGTCAGAGCCCCGGGCCCGCCCACCTCGACGCTGAGTCCGTCGGTGCCGCGCGCGACGTCGCGGACACCGTCCACGAAGGCGTTGCGCGCGTCCTCGTCCTGGCCGGGCCGAGTGCTGGACACCGCGTACATGACGGTGCCGCCGTCCTGGGACCTGATCGGCTTCGGCCTGCCTGTCAGTTCGTACGTCGTCCCGATCTCGGACACCTGGTCGGCGGCCCGCTGCCGGTCGGCCGCGGTGAGCCCGCCGTCGCGGTGGTAGACGAGGACGAGATCGGTCGACTCGCCGCCCGGCAACGCGTTCTGGACACGCGCCACCCGGGTCGAGTCCGCGCTGTCGGGCAGATAGTCGACGGCCCCGTTCTGCTGAGCTCCGGAGAACTTCCCCGCGAACGGCCCGGCCAGTAGGAAGAGGACCAGCCACAGCCCGAGCACCACCCATGGCACGGCTCGTGGCCGTCGTCCGCCCCGCTTCGTGATCGCTGCCGCCCCCATGTCTCGGGCTCCCTCCGTCGTGGTTTCCGGGTGTGTTCCCAGACTTCCGGCGGCCGGATGGCACGTCGTCGCGCCTGAGGGCGAGTCGAGGGGTACTGCGTGGGGCGGTGTGCGGCCGCGGCTACTCCCCGGGGAGTACCGCGACGCGAGCACGGCCCCATCCGGTGGACACTCGACCTCACCGTGAAGTTCCTGCGCAGCAAGCGCGCCCAGGCCCACCGAGCCGCCGCGGCAGACAGGGTGGACCTGGGCATGCCCACGCTGTCCCAGCAGCGCCCCGGCCGCGGCGCATAGGAAGCTGTGATGAACCCCCTGATCAAGGGAGTTGGCGGGCCTCTTGGCCGGCGGTATGGCCACTGGACCGACGAGGCCGCCGATCATCGGCGCGCCCGCCGCTCCGGCGCCCGATTCCGGGGCCTACCTGTCCCGTTCATAGCGCGAACCGTTCCGCATGCTTGCATGCTAGAAACCGGAGTTCGTCCATGATCTGGGAAGGGGCGTTCGTGAGGATCGCGTCCGTGAAGCGGCCTGAACGTGTTGCTGTCATCGGAGTGGGCATCCTCGGAGCCAGCGTGGGCTGGAACCTGTCCCGGCACGGCGCCAAGGTGGTCTTCATCGATGCAGGCCAGCCGGGCGAAGGCGTCACCAACTGGTCTTTCTCGTGGGTCAACGCCAGCAACAAGACCGCGCGCAAGTCCTACTTCGACCTGAACGTTGCGGGCATGGCAGCCTACCGTGAGCTTGCCCGGACCATCAGGCCAGACTCATGGTGGTATCCCAGCGGCCACCTGCGCTGGGCTGACGATCCCGCGGCGGAGGCGAAGCTGCTGAAAACAGCCGAACTGCTGGCCAGCTGGGACTACCGGGCCGAGGTGTACACGGGGACCGAGGTGCGCAGCCGCCTCGAACCTGCCCTCACGATGCCCGGCGAGGTTCCAGTCGTGTTCTACCCCGACGAAGCCTGGGTGCACGGACGTCATCTCGTCGGCCGCCTGGTCGGCCAGGCCGTTGCATCCGGCGCCGAGCACCGGTCCGGCACCGCGGTCTGTGGCATCGGCACCGGTGCCGACGGGAGCATCCGGACAGTTGCTCTGTCCGATGGGAGCTGTCTCGACGTCAACGCCGTCGTGAACGCAGCAGGCCCCAGCGCCTCACACGTCGCCGGGCTCATCGCACGGCATCTGCCAATGCGCCGGGAACCCGGCGTCGTCACCCGGATCGGCTGTGCTCAGGTCCCGGTTCACCGAGCCATGCACGCACCTCACATCGAGATCCGTCCTGACGGAGAGGCTTCGATGGTCCTCCACAGCCGAGAGATCGACGCACTCATCGGCACAGGCGAAGATTTAGCGGAACTCGCACATCTGCTCCACGAATCGGCGCGGCACGTCGTTCCCGAACTCGGCAACTCCCGCATCGCACAGACACGGGTAGCCAACCGGCCCATCCCAGCCGACGGATTCCCCTCGGTGGGAGCGGTACCGTCTGTGCCAGGCTACTACGAGGCTGTTTCCCACAGCGGCATCACGCTCGGGCCGGTAATCGGCCGGCTGCTTGCTTCGGAAATCCTCAGCGGAAAGAGAGATGAGCTGCTTGCGGACTTCCGCCCGGAGCGGTTCCCCCCGTGACATCCCCGGCAAGCGCCGCCAGCACCGCGGCCCGGCGGGTGCGTCTGCGTGCGCCCGAAACAGGCTCGTAAAGCCGCGCCTCCGCGTCACACGAGCCGGAAAAACCGGACGGTCCCTGAAGTCGCGGTTGAAGGCGAGCACGAGGTGTTTGCTGTCGGCGGCCTCGGCGCGGAGGGCTTCGAACAGGGTGTTGCCGCCTTCGGTGGGGGCGTTGAGCGGGAAGAAGTCGATGACGCTGCAGAAGGGGAGGTATCCGGTCGGGTCGGTGTCCTCGTTCCGGCCTTCGGCGAAGGCGCGTACGGCGGTGGTGCCTTGCGGCTTGAGGGCGTTGCTCATCAGGTAGATGCCGTACTGGGCGGTCAGGACGAGGTAGGGGCCGGGCGGAGGGTTGTCGAAAAACGTGCGGTACGCGGTGGCGTTGGTGGCGTCTTCGGCGGCGGTGAGGACGTCGGCGGCGGGGAAGCGGAGCACGATCCCGGTCGCGGTCACGGGTTTCCTTCCTGTCTGCGGTCGCGGATGCGGCGGGCGGCCCCGCGCCGGTGGGTGTCCGACGCGGGGCCGTGGGAGGTGGGGCCGGTCAGCTGTCGCGGTCGGCGAGGATCATGCATTCGGTCGGGACGGAGGTGACCAGTTGGCGTAGCACGCCGGGCTCGGGGCGCGTGGCCCGGCGGGTGTTGTCGACGCGTGGGTCGTTGCGGAGGGCTTCAGTGGAGCTCTCGTCGACCAGCACGTCGTAGCGGTCCTTCTTCTTCTTGCCGGTTGCGTCGGCCTGGACGATGCTGGTGAGGTTCACCATGCAGCCGGGGGTGATGCGGACCAGTCGGACGCGGCGGCCGGGAACGATGGCGTCGCCGTGTTCTTCGTTGAGGGCGACGGCGAGGCGCTCGGAGATCTCGCGCAGCAGGGCGCGGAGTTCGTCGGGTTCGGTGACAGCGTCGAGTGCCATGGTCTTGGCCACGGTGGCTCCATTCGATGGGCGTGTGCGGCCTGGCGGAGTGGGCCGGGCCGTGTGTTGCCGGGGCACCGTGGGGGTGGTGCCGGGGCCGTTGTGGGTGATGCGCAGCAGGAATTCGGTATGTCCGTTGGTGGCGGCGGCGCGGAGCGTGCCGAGGAGGGTGGTGCCGTCGTCGTCGGGTGTGTGGAGGTCGATGGCGTGGTGGGGGTCCTCGTCGTCGCCGAGGGCGGGTTCGGTGCCGGGGTGCCAGCCGTCGGCGTAGACGGTGTGGGTGGCGTTGGGGTCGTGGCCGTTGCTGGCGAGGGCGGTGCCGTCGTTCTTGAGCCAGCACAGATGGGCGGGGTGCTCGGTCTGCTCGTCGCAGTCGATGTGGGTGGTGGCGGCGGTGGCGTGTTCGGCGGCGGCGAGGACCTGGGCGAGCGCGAAGGTGAAGATGCGTTCGCGTGCGGCGGCGTAGCAGTCGGCGTCGGTGCAGCGGCCGTTGATGAGGTGGCCTTGGCAGTCGGGGCGCGGGCACTGTTCGCCGGGCTCCTCGCCGTCGACCCGGTACAGCTCGGGGCTGGTGTCTTCCACGGACACGTCGTCGAGCTGGTGGCCGGCGCCGGTGGTGACGTTGATGCTGAACGTCTCGTCGTTGATCCCCTCGTAGGCAGCGCGGGCTGCCTGCTCGTCGCGGGCTTCGAGGGTGACCAGGACGCAGGCGGTTGCGAGGAAGGTGAACGAGCGGTCGTCGGACTCGGGCTCGGGGTTGGGACGGGTCATAGTGGGCTCCGACTCTGTGAGCTGGCGGGTTGGGTGTGCTCACGGTCGGGTGGGTGGGGATTAGCCCTGCGCTTGCCGAATACCTCATCCATGCTGGTCAGGCCACGTGTTGGTACTCGTGGAGGGTGCCGCCAAGTCGTGCTCGTCGTCGTATGTCCAGATGGGCGATCCGGTCCGGGTCCTCGATCGGAGCGGGCAGCGGGCGGAGGGGGCGGGCGTTCGCAAGACCCTGGTGCGGCCTGTGCTCGTTGTAGAACGCCTCGAACTCGCGCAGGGCATACAGGAGATGGCGCTGGTCCCAGATCAACGTGCGGTCCAACAGCTCTCGCCTGCAGGTCTGCACCCACCGCTCCATGATCGAGTTCATCCGCGGCATCCGGATGCCGCTGAGCACCACCTCGATACCCGCGTCCTTGAAAACCTCGTCGAACAACTGCGGGAACTTCCCGTCCCGGTCCCTGATCAAATAGCGCGCCCGGCAGCCGGCGTCCTCGAGGTCCATGACAAGATTCTTCGCGGCCTAAACCACCCAGGACGCGGTCGGATGCGCGGTCGCGCCCAGGATCCGGATCCGGCGGTTCGCGTGCTCGATCGCGGCGAACACGTACAAGCGGGCCCCGGACAGGGTGACGGTCTCGAAGAAGTCACAGGCCAGCAGTGCGTCGGCCTGGGAGCGCAGGAAGCCCGCCCACGTGCTGGAGGTGCGTGCGGGTGCCGGGTCGATCCCGGCCTCCCTCAAGATGTCCCAGACCGTGGACGCCGCTACCTTCACCCCGAGCACGAGCAGCTCACCATGCAGGCGCCGATAGCCCCAACTTGGATTTTCCCTGGCCAGGCGCAGTACCAGCGCTCGGATCGAGTGCACGGTGCGCGGCCGGCCTCCGCGCTGCGGTCGGAACCGGGCGGCGTGTCGGCGGGCAATGAGGTTACGGTGCCATCGCAGCACCGTGTCCGGCCGCACCGGCAGTCGCATCCCGCGCAGCACCTCTCGCGGCAGGCCGTGGAGCAGTGACGCAAAGAACGCCCGGTCGCTCGCGTGGAACCGGACCTGCTGCCCGTTCAGCTGCCGCTCCAACACCACGATCTGATGGCGCAGGACCAGAATTTCTGCATCTTTCTCACGTTGGCCCATCGGCAGCAGCCGCAGCATCGCGAACGCGTTCGTCACGCTCAGGTACGCCAGTCTCAGCAGCACGACCGATCATCATGCCGCGACCACCGCCAACCGCGCGAGAGGCAGACTCAGGTAACCACGGCTGACACCGAAACCCGCTCCCACCTGTATGGATGAGGTATTCGGCAAGGGCAAGGCCACATACGCCGGGCACCCGCTGTACTACTACGCAGGCGACCACGCTCCCGGCGACACCAACGGACAGGGCATCGACGGCATCTGGTACACCCTCAACGCACACGGCGCCCCCATCAAAACGCCCGCCCCGGCGGCCCCGTCCACACAAGAAAGCGGCAACGGCGGCTACGGCTACTGATCCAGCCCGATCTTCATCGGCCTGATCTCCTTCGCCTTGACCCACTGCCGCGACATCCCCCACCGTCCCCGGCCACAACTTGGCCGCTCTCGACCCCCTCGGCAGCGACGCCAACCGGCCCCAGGCCCACCCCCTGCATCAGCGTGGACCCAGCACGCGACGACCCCAAGACGATGCCCGTGAACCTCGACGGCCATCACCCCCACCGCACCAGGTTCACGCGCACGACAACACAGGCGCAGGCAGCCACGACAGCAGCCAAGCCCCGCGTTTCGCGGACAGCGAGTCAGCCGGCTTTCAGAGCGGTCTTAAGGGGGCGGGTTGTGGCGTGGCAAGCCTCGTACCCGCCGGACACGCCCCCCACCGTCGGACCGGACCCTCCCGACCCGAGCAGCTGAGCCACGCTACCGCGGAAGTGATCGCCCCACCGGCGAACTCCCGACCCGACCGACACACCGCCCCACATCAGGCCGCAATCCACACACCGGCCCGCCCGGAAGCCGCGAGGGGCCCAGAGCGCAGCTCACCTACCGACCATCCGACCGGAGCAACACGCGGCATGCACAACGACCTGCGGGATCCGACCGACACACACTGATTCGCCATCAAACGCCTTCATCCCCGTACCCGACTGCTGGACCTGCACCATCATCGACGCAGTCGCCCAAGCCGCATGGCACGGCGAAAACGGCCTCACTCTCAAGGACTGGCTGTCAGCAACCGCCAGCGGAATGCACCACCGCATACACGACCACCATCTTCAACCCTGAACCGCGGCGGGCACCGACCGGCCACATCCAGCCCGACCAGCGCGCCACAGCGACCACACACCGGCAGGTCGCCCCCGCACGGGCCGCCCCGGCCGCGCGCCGCGACCATCACACCGGCCAGGCCCATGCACTGCCACGGCCCGATCGCCCGCCACCAGGCTGCTCCCCACCACCCCGCAACCCCGGACATCACCACCGAACACACCCCGAACACCCGCAGCCAGACGCGCCCGGCGCCACAGTTTCCGGGCGTGAGGATGGGGAACGCCACGCATGACGAGGAGACCCCGGACTCCTACCTCAGACACTGGAGCGGGCCGGGACCGGCATCGTGTGCGCGGGCGGCGGCACGGGGCGCGCGGCGCGGGCGGGGCCGGCGGCGTTCGGGATCAGCGCCGCGCACGTCTGGCAGACCTCTTCGATGCTCCACACCCGGCCAACGGCCACATCCTGGCCTACGATCCGCACCACCGCGCCGGCGCAGCTCACCTTCGCCGTCGCATCGGCGGCGCAGCCGTCGGCTTTATTCCTTCCTGAAAGCGCCGGGGTAAGAGTTGAAGCATCGGAACGCGCAACGGCCGCACCCGGATCCCGGGTGGGTGCGGCCCTCCATGAGCGGCCCGTCTGGGCGATGCGGTCAGTTCTCCGAGGGGACGCGGGCGGCGATCTTGCGCGCCAGCCGGTCCGCCTCGGCGGACATCGGCCCGCCGTCCTGGGTAACCGCCACCAGTCGGAGCAGCAACTCGCGCGCCTCCTCAAGAAAGAGCAGAGCCAGACCCTCGGTCGAGCACCCGACAGCAGCGAAGCCGATCTCATCAACGTCGACGCAGTCATCACCGTCCACACCTCGGCAACGCAGCCGGCCGCTACCAGCCGCTCACACGCCAGCCATGACGAGAACAACCCCGGCCAGCGAGGACACCAGTCGGGGCTGAGGAGCGAAGTGTGGGCCAGAGAGCTCCATGAGCCGCCGGCCGGATCAACCCCGGAAATCATTTATGGGACAGCCCTGGATTCCCCAGACATGACGAGGGGCCCGGTCGGCGTCGACCGGGCCCAGCGGTCAGCGGGGAACGGGGATGCCTTGGACCGTGATACCGCCTTGAGGAGCAGGGAAGGTAAAGATATGGGTGAACGAGATGGTCAACCACCGAGCTTCCGGCTGGACGAAGTCTTCGAGTTCGATCCATCCGCTCAGAGAGCCGCCAGCCGGTACCTCCCCGTCCCAGGTGCCGCTGTTGGGGTCGGCATGGTAACGATGACCGGTGTCGTCGTCGACGACGAAGTAGCCGTACAGCGGAAGGCTGACGGTCTCGCCCCCGCCGTTGTCCGCTGTGACGTGCAGGCGGATACGGCCCGCCTGGTTCTCGACCTCGGTGACGGTGAGGGTTAGGGAGCCGCGCTGTCCTGGCCAGGACCCCTTCCGCGTCTTGGTGCCCACGGGCGTGGGCGTGCCCGTGGTGCCACCGCTGTCCTGCCCGCTAGAGCTGTCACCGCCGTCCTGCCCGGTGGAACTGTTGGAAATGTCCTGCTGGCCGGAGCCGTTGCTGCCGCCAGGGTCTGTCGGTGAGACCGGCGCCTCCGGCCGGGCAGGCGGCTTTTCGTCGTGCGTGAGAAGCCACGGCACCGTTGCGCCCAGGAGCGCCGCCACGATGCCGCCGATTACCGTAATCCAAACTCCGCGCAATCCTGTGCCAGACCGACCGTCGTCACCGTCTCCTCTCCCGTCCGGCTCGCCATCCCCGTCCCCGCCGCCACCGTTAGCGGGCTCTCCCGTTGACGTCGACACGTGACTCCCCCCACCGTGTGTTTCCGGTACACCCCCTGGGGCTTCCGCTGTCCCAGCCATCGGGCTCTACCCGCCGTGGGCCCGTGTCACGCCAGGTATCAATCCGGTGTCAGAACTGCCCCGGACCGTGCGCCGATCCCGGCGACGTGGCAAGTGGCCCCATCGCTTTCCCTGCTTACGCTCGCCAGGCGCACCGGCCAGTGGGGCACCGAGCCGTGGTCCGACACCCCGGGCTTCGACCTGACGGGGGCCCTCACGACTGGCGAGGGCGAGAGGCCGGGGCCGGCGCAGCGGCTCGCCCGGCGGGTGTAGCCGCCCGGCGAGCACTCGAGCTGCGGTGACAGGTTACTTCTCGGAGCGCAGGGTTCCGAGCAGCCCGTGCTCCTCGTCTTCGATTCCCGCGGCGAACCAGACACTCTCCTCGCCGCCGGACCGGTCGGTGCCGCGCTGCAACCCCCACAGGCCGGGGATCACGATCGGCTCACCCTTGCGGTCCCTCACGGTGCCCTCGAACCGGCCGCTCTTCAGGTCGAAGGCGTGGATGCGACCGTCTCCGAAGTTGCCGACGAGCAAGTCACCGGAGAACCTCCCGAATCCCCTGGGCGCCGTTTCGAGACCCCAGGGCGAATTGAGCGGCCCCCGGCTCGCGAAGCGCTCGAGCAGCCTGCCCTCGGTGCTGAACACGTCGATGAAGCCGTGGCCCGCCCCGGGGACGTCGTCCTCCCTTTTGGCGTCCTGCTTCGCGTACGTCACGAAGATCCTCTCGCCGATCTTCTTGATGCCGAACGGCGCAAAGCGACGGGGCAGGTGCGGGTCCTGGAACCGGTGGTCAGGCGGCAGCAAGTCGAAATTCGTGTCGAAGCTGTCGACGCGGGCGTCATGGAAGTTTGCGACGAGGATGCGTGGCTCGTCACAATTGCCGCCTCTCTTGCCTCTGTTACCCCTCTTGTCGTGCTCCTTGTCCCTCTTCTCGCCCGGCACCAGCGCCAGGCCCTTGAAAACGGCGCCGGGCTCGAACGCGACCTGGACGGCGCGCGAACTGACCTCAGGGTTGAACGCGAACAGAGCGCCGCCCTCCCCCGCGAAGAGGAACCGGGCGGGGCCGGACCTCCCGTCATCTGTGAAGCGGAAGCTGCCCCTGTCGTTGCGCACGACCCCGGTCGGAGCGGCGCCCTCGACGAACGGCACGACCAGCGGGCTGATGTGGACCGGCTGGTTGTCCAGGGCGCCTGAGTAGGCCGTGGCCTTGTCGGAGCCGTTGTCCGATACGAGGATCTCACCCGTGGTCTTGCGGACCAGGCCCCAGGGGTTGACCAAGTTCGGGTCGGTCTTCTCCGCCCTGCCCGGGATGTCGGAGACGAGGTCCCGCTCCCGGAAACCGTGATGGGCCTGGTGCGGCGTGTGTCCCATCCTGGGCGGCGCGGCCGCGACCGCGCCGACCGTACCCAGGGTCAGCACAACCGCCGTCAGCCGCCGCAGGCCGGGGCGGGGCTTACGGGCCGTTGCTCGTGATGCCATGCAGATGCTCCTGTTTCAGTCAGTAGCCTCGCCCCGGCATTTGGGAGCGAGGTTGGCCCGTACCCAAAGACCCCCGAACCGGACACGCTGCGCATGGGCCAGATGGCCGAGCGGGCTGCACTCTCGCGGGTTAAAGGCCGCTGCGGGACGGCCTCGGGCGAGGCCGTGCATGGTTCTGACTCGTCCGAAAGGCTGAGCCGCACGGCCGGGATGTGCACCCGTGCTGCCCCTCAACGGCTGCCGTCGAGGGGCATGGGCGAAAGGCGCGGCTGGGGCCGTTGGCGTACCCGATACGAAAACACCCCCTCCGGAAGATCCCGGAGGGGGTGTTTGCCCTGGTAGGGCGGTTGTGGCTGGGGCCGGGGTCGAAACGACGACCTTCCGCTTTTCAGGCGCGTTGATCGTGCGGGCAGGATCATGATCCTGCCCGACAACGACAGACGTCACCTTGGTTCCCCGCGGTTCCCCGTGCGATCGGGCATGGATGGGGCACGGGACCTTCTGATCCGTAGCTCTATGTGGAACGGTCGGTAGTGGTGCTAGCGGCCGGGCCATGACCTCCTGAGGGTGTCACCGGACGAGGTCGGTTGCTGTGGTTGCTGTACTTCGCTGCTGTACTGCACCAGTAGGTCCTATCGTCGGCGCCATGGGTGATCACTTCCAAACCATCGTCGACCTCGACGCCACCGCCGCTGAGGCGTCGATGCTCGCCGGCCGCGCACTCGACTGGCTCGTGCGCGAGGGAATCGTGCGGGCCGAACGCACCGACTGCGTTCTCGGGGCGCGGTTGGGTAACCCGCCCGGGGAGCACTGGACGAAGGCGGTCATCCAGTCAGACTGGGCGCCGACGGACGGACTGAAGATCGAGACCGGACGCACGATCTTCCACGGCGGCCAGGGCGACGCGCAGTACGCGACCTGCCCGCAGTGCGCGAGCCGGACCGACTTCTTCACCGAGGTCTGGGAGCCCATCGAAGGCGCCAGTGAGCCGTTCGACGAAGCCTTCAACACTTGGCGCGTGACCGGAGAGGCGACGGTCACGTGCCGGCACTGCGGGACCGCCTCCGATCTTCGCGCCTGGGCCTGGGCTGACGACTACTTCGCGTTCGGCTATCTCGGCTTCGAATTCTGGAACTGGCCCGAGTTCGACCCGCGGTTCCTCGCGGACTTCGGCCGAGGTCTCGACGGACATCGATTGGGACAGGCGCACTCCTGCGTCCTGGTGCTGATGGGTGTACGGCTGGACGGCACCAAGGAGCTGATCGCGCTGGCGGAGGGGCTGCGTGAGTCGACCGAGTCGTGGGCCGACCTCCTGCGTGACTACCGCCGCCGGGGCATGCGCGATCCCGAGCTGGTCGTCGGCGACGGCGCGATGGGCCTGTGGAAGGCACTGGCGGAGGTGTTCCCGGGCGCCCGGCACCAGCGGTGCTGGGTCCACAAGGCACGGAATGTCACGAACGCCCTGCCGAAATCCGCACAGCCCGGCGCGACGAAAGCGATGCAGGAGATCTACAACGCCGAGGACCGCGCGCACGCCGAGAAGGCGATCGAGGCGTTCGCGAAGACCTACGGCGCCAAGTTCCCCAAGGCCGTCGCGAAGATCACCGACGACCGGGAAGAACTGCTGGCGTTCTACGACTTCCCCGCCGAGCACTGGATCCACCTGCGGACCACCAACCCCATCGAGTCGACCTTCTCCACCGTCAAACTCCGCACCAAGGTCACCCGCGGCGCCGGCAGCCCGGCCGCAGCCCTCGCGATGGTGTTCAAGCTCGTCGAGTCCGCCCAGGCCCGCTGGCGCGCGATCACCGGAGCCCACCTCGTCGCCCTGGTCCGCACAGGCGCCAAGTTCGAGAACGGCGTCCTCGTCGAACGCCAGGCGGCAGCATGAGCCGGCCCTCGCAGACCCAGCCGGACGGCCCGGGGATGCGGCTGCAGCCCCTGACCGAGACCGGGGCGCACCAGATCGAGCACTGGTTCGACCACCCCGAGGTCCAGAGGCGCCTGGGCGGCCGCTTCTGGATCCACCGTGAGCTGCGGCTGATCAGCCAGCACTCCTGCACCGCCTTCCGCGGCGCGGTGGTGCTGCGCTCCCACGGGTGGATCGGCCTGGATCATGCCGGGACGCCGGTCGCGTTCGTCTGCGGCGACGTCTATGACCGCTGGGTCCGCTACCACGGCGAAGGTCCCGAGGGCCCCATCCTGTCCGACGCCGACCCCCGGCTCGCCATGGGCCTGGCCTATCTGGTCGACCCCGACCGGTGGCGGCACGGATACGGCCGCTCTGCCCTCCAAGCCGTCCTCACCCACCCCGACGCCGGCGATGTCCAGACGTTCTTCTGCGGCATCGACGCCGACAACCACGCCAGTCGCAACTGCGCCGAATCCGCAGGCTTCACCCTCCCCGACCTCGAACCAGACCACGAAGGGATGCTCTACTACCGCCGCACCCGACGAAGTGGATCACCGAGAACATGCTGATCCACAACTATGTTCAACCGCTATCTGGCCAACTTCGAGGAACCGAGCGGAGAGGGTGAGAGGTCGTCATGCAGTCCTCGACCTGAGGACCTGGAGCTGTGCGGAAGGGAGGGGGCTCCCTCCTCAGCGGATGCCCTTCTCACTGCGGATACGAGCGCGCTCGCGGCGTTGGGCGGCTAGCACGTCAGGGTGGCGGGCGTTGGTGTTGCGCCAGCGCAGGTGGCGTGCAGAGCTCGGGTCTGCGCGGTGTGCTCGCGGTGATGGGAGTTGGCGATGGTGAACTGCCGCAACGGTCCGAAGTGGGCCTCGATCGGGTTGGCCCAGGACGCGTAGGTCGGGGCGAAGCACAGCTCGACTCGGTGCTCTTTGCCCAGCGCCGGATGGTGTCGCCCTTGCGGGCGGAGAGGTCGTCCAGGATGACGTAGATCGGAGCGCCGTCCGGGCCGGCCGCCCGAATCGACCTGAGCGCGGCCAGAGTGTTCGCGGCGCCCTTCTTGCGGCGGTTGACGCCCCACAGGGTGTCGTCGCCGATGGAGTAGCAGCCATGGAAGTATCGGATGCCGTGGGTGCGGTGGTAGGTCGCGGCGTGCCGCTCGGAGTGTCCATGCTCGGCCCAACACGACCCGGTGGTGGGCCGGATGCCGAGCGGCCCGAACTCGTCGAACGCGAACACGCGGTCGGGAAATCGCTCCAGGACATGCTCGATGCGGTTGAGCTTGGCGTCGCGCTCCGGGTCGGGCGACTCCTTCCACGTCTTGGTGCGCTGGAAGGTGTTACCGCGGCGAGCGAGCAAGCACCGTAACGCCTCGCGGCCGATCCGAATCACGCGGCCGTGCACTTTCCGCAAGTAGGCGGCGAGTTTGCGATGGACCAGCGGGTGAAGGGCTGCCCGAGCTTGATCGGGCGGGTGGTGGCCGTCTGGATGACGAAGTCCTCGTCGTCATCGCTGAGGCGGGGACGGCCTCCCGCCCACCGAGGGTCCAGACAGGCCAGCCCGATCTCGTTGAACCGGTGCATCACATCCCGGACGGTGTCCTCGTCGGCCCGCACCAGCTTCGCGATCACTGGAACCCGATTCCCGCCGGCCGAAGCCAGCAGCATCATCGCGCGCCGAAACCGCACCGAGCTGGTGTGCGGCCGGGCCGATGACACCGGGACCGAACCTGTCGTGGATGCGGTCGCTGACCTCCTTCGGCGACCAGACGCGCTTCACGAGTGCGGTCCAGGCTGATCTGCTGGGCGATCCGGTCGGCGTCGGCCAGGTCCTCGGCCTTGAGAATCAGGCCGATCAGGCGGCCGCGTTGCAGGCCCGCGGCATCGATCAGCCGGTAGGCCATCAGGCGCAGGTCCTCCTCGAGCGCGGAGACCTCGGCAGGCGGCGGGTCTTCTCCCACGAGGGCCCGCCGGCGAACGTATCTCAGCATCAGCGCGCCGGCTGCCTGGCCACGGTGGCGCAGCAGGTGTCCGAGCTGGACGACCAGATCGAGCAGGGCGGCGCGGACTTCGCCGCCGTCAAGGGTGTGCCGGGGAAAGCCACAGGTGACGGTGGCGGAGGCGGGCAGTGCTCGCGGGACGAGGGGGCGCGGGTCGATACCCTGGGTCCGGTCGGCGGCCAGGCGCCCGTACCTGCCGCCCAGGAGCCGTTGCACCGTGGCCGAGGGCGTGGCGGCGAGTAAGCCGACACAGCGGATGCCGTAGTCGCGCAGTGCCTTGGCCTGGCGCGATCCGATGCCGTGAAGTGCTTCCACGGGCAGCGCGCCGAGCCACTCGGTGACGTGGGCGGGGTCGATGGCCAGGACACCTCCGGGCGGACCGATCTGGCCGGAGGCAGTCGCCGCTACGGTGATCGAGGGACCGATGCCGACGTGTACGTCGAAACCGAGGCGGGAGAGTGTGCGCACCCGCAGCACCTCGCCCAGCCTGCGGGCGTCGGCCCCGTGGTAGCCCAGGGCACCCTTCAGCTCGACCAGGGCCGCGGACGGCGGCAGGGCCTGGACAAGAGGGGAGAGCTCCGCGAGCTGCTCCAGAACCTGCCGGTAGGCCTCTTCCGACAGACGATCGGAGCAGCGCACATGCATCACCGTCGACACCTCGTGTGCCGTCGCATCCCAGGTGTGACTGAGCACGCTAGGTCTCCTTGGTGGTCAGAACACGTGCACTTTGCTTGAGTTTCATCCGGCTTTGAGTCGGGCGGTGCGGGTGTAGTGCGCGACGGATTTGTC
>NZ_JBSFJX010000139.1:0-20414 GCF_053598275.1 Streptomyces sp. NPDC001156
GAGCTCCTCCCGGCTCACACCGGACCGGCGTGCGATCGTGACGAGCAGCGCGGCCGCGGTGACGCACACCGGGACGTACCAGTCGTCGGCCAGCACAGTGGTCAGCGTGCTCGCAGCCGCGAGCACGCTGACCGCGAGGAGCAGCGAATGCATGGTCTCTCCAGCACCCCTGACGCGCAGAGATCCGGCAGATCACGACGCGCCGAGCAAGCGGGCACACCAGTACGGCTCGCGAGGGTTGCCCCGGTCAGGGTCTTGGTGTCGAAGAAACCGGCAGCAAGGATGGCCTGCGCTTGGCAGCTTGGGAACGTGGCCCAGGTATGTGGCTGCGCTCGGGTGCGGGCCGATGCCGTGCTCCTTGAGGATGTTCCACACGGTGGAGGCGGTGACGGTGACGCCAAGGGCGACGAGCTTGCCGTGGATGCGCCTGTATCCCCAGTCGGGGTTTTGATTCGCGAGCCTCAGCATCAGGGCACGGACGGAACGTATGGTGCGCGGTCGACCGGGACGTTTGGGCTGGGAGGCCTTGGCGTGGCGGCGGCGAAGCAGGTCGCGGTGCCGGCGCAGCAGCGTGCCGAAGGAGACGATCAGTTGGAGTCGAGGAAGTTGTCCTCGGGGGAGTCGGTGCAGGAGCGCGGCGAGCAGCGCGCGCTCAGGCCAGGTTAGGTTCGGCTTATCGATCTGCCACTGCAGCACGGCCAACTGGTGGCGCAGCGCGAAGATCTTAACGTCCTTGCCGCTGTCACCCATCGGCAGGAGCCGCATCAAGCTGAACACGCTCGTCAAGGCCACGCAAAGCAGTCGCAGCAGCACCGGACCATTTTGGTGCCGACCGGAGCCGGACCAGCAGTCACCGAGTGAGTCCCCGATGCCGCGGCTGACGGGGACGAACGACAGCGCTGCGGATGGCTGACCAACACGGATGAAGTCACTGGCACCTACAGGGTTCACTGGTCCGCGGAGGGCCGGGTCAGCCATGCGAGCGCCAAGATGATGGCGGCTAGGAGGAAGTTCGCGTTCCATGGCCAGTCCTGGAGGGCGAAGGCGCGGGCAGCGGCGAGGATGGCGGCCAGGGCGCAGAGGCCAGTGGCGGTCCGGGACGTGATCCGCCTGAGGAGTAGGCGGAGGAAGGCTGCGCTCGTGAGGAGCACAAGCGCGATGGCGAGGACGAGTGTGCTGTAGGGCTGCGGCATCAGGGGTGCTCCCTGCGTGGGTGGATGTGCTGGGACAGGCGCTGTCGGCGCCGTCCCTCTATGGACAGCCGTGGCCCGTCTTGCGTCATACCGGGCGGCTTGAATTGGTGGTCGCGACATCCGGAAGAAGTCCTGACGATGCCCAAGTGCGCTCCGAACAAGCTGCCACTGTCCGTGCCGAAGGAGCTTCGAACTGCGTGGGCAACGCCTGAAAGGAGCAGCGGTTGCCCGCCATGTGGGTGTTTCGACGAGTTGTGTGTCGGTGTGGTTCATCAAGTCCGGACTCATGCTCCTGCCCGACAAGCCCATCGCCTCGCCCCGCTGTTCCCTGTGACGTGCTCCCCATTACGGGCACGGAGGGATCACCGTAGGTTGTGGTCGGGGCACAGCAGTTCGCTACTGTCAGCGTGCACACGGATGCGGAAGTCGCCGCCCCCTCAGCGGATATGAGGGGCGGATTCCTGCCCTGATCGATCACTTCCAGCGTCGCCTCGGCACGATGCTCGGCACATGGACGCCTCCTGCTATCCCGCCGGCGGCCAAGTCCGTAGTCATCCAATGACGGGAACGTCGCTGCGGGTGAGCGGGGTGCGGTGGGTCCAGGGGGACCATATCCGCGTGATCGTGTCCTTGCTGTACAAGGTGGCCCGGAAGTTGCTGTGCGTACCGTCGGTACTGCTCCGCGGTGAGGCGGCGAGGGACGCGGAACTGCTGGTGTTGCGGCGCGAGAATGCGGTGCTGCGCCAGCAGTTGGCCGGTCCGATCCGCTACGAGCCCGCCGACCGGTCTGGTTCGCCGTGCTGTCCACGCTGGTACCCCGGCGGCGCTGGCGCGAGGTCTTCCTGGTCACCCCCGGCACCCTGCTCGCCTGGCACCGCAGGTTCATTGCCGCGAAGTGGGACTACAGCGCGCGCCGGCGCACCGGACGCCTGCCCACCCGGGCGGCGGTCAAGACGCTCGTCCTGCGGCTGGCCCGGGAGGATCCGAGGTGGGGACACCGGCGGATCCAGGGGGAGTTGGCCCGATGCGGGCATCGGATCGCCGCCTCCACGGTCTGGGAGATACCGAACGCCGCGGGCGTCGACCCGGCGCCGCGTCGTACCAGCCCCACGTGGCGCGAGTTCCTCACCGTCCAAGCGCCGACTTCGGCTCCACGTAGCCTGTGGGACTCTGTCGCCCGATTCTGAGGATCGGCTGACGCGCTGGTCGGCGGGGTGGGATGGTCATCGGTATGAAGGCGAACATGCTCGACACTGCGCGGTGGAGCAGGCCGGCGAGGATCGCGGGGTCGGTGTCCGTGAAGGCGGACTTGCCGACCTGGCGCTGCAGGACCAGCAGCTGGTGCCGCAGCGTAAGGATCTCGATGTCCTTTCTCTAACGTTCATCGGCAGCAGGCGCAGGAACGCGAAGGTGTGGGTCGCGGCGAGGTAGGCCAGGCCCAGTAGCACGATAGATCATGATGCCGCCGGTTACCTGTGCAGGTGAAGGCGTTGGGCGCAGCTGGAGTTCGATGATCAAGGCTGGGACCTGGGCGGATGATCTATCGGCACCCGCACCGATCGCAGATCTTGCATGCGGAGCCGCCCTTGCGCGATCACGACCGTATCGTTAGCCGTCAACTCCCCCCTCGGACACTCGAGCAACGTCCAGCAGGGGAGTGACGACCGGGTGCACCAACCCCGGAGCGCTGGCCACGCCATCCGCTAAGGGCGTGAGTTCGTAGTAGCCGCGGCGCCCCCGGTGGCACAGGCCAGCGGCGATGAGCTGACGCAGGCGACGCAGCACCAGGTCCTCACGTATCCCACTGCGGTAGACGATGTCGCGGAACTTGTGCTGCCCCGGTCCGAGCCGCACCAGGGTGTTGAGGACGGCGCGGGTCTGGTCTCGGCACTCGCGCTGGAAGCCAGGGCGCGTGGGGCTCAAGAGAAACCTCCCGGGTAGATGCCGAATCAGCACGTCAGCCAGGGTGGTTGGTGCTGTCTGCGCACCTGATCTGTACACGGGAGGTCAGGAGATGACCAGGAAATGCCTCTTCCTGGAAGACCCTCTTCCTGTAGCGCCACGTGATCACCGCCCTGGGGAATGTGACGGGAGACGGCCTTCTCAAGTGAATTGCCGTTGCCCTGCGTGACGGTCTTGAGAGGCAAACTTTCCTGAGTTCGCTGAGGCGAAAAGTCGATAGGTAGTCACGAATGTGCCGAGGGTGCCCGCTAGCGCGACCGAGATTCATAGATGGCGGACGAAGCAAGCTAGTTGGCGAATCTTGATGCGCGATCGATGGCCAACACGCTCACCTGCTGCGATGCCCTCCCGCTCGGCGATGGCGGTGGCATGGTCCGCCAACCATCACCCTCAAGGTTCGTCACTTGGCTTCCTCTGCACGTGCCTGACCTGCAACGGAGCGAGCATGATTCGCCAACAACAACTCTCGGTCGCAGCTGGTATACCCCAGGGGTGGTCGGGGGCGATGACCAGTGGTTATGCCCGTGGCGGAGTCAGGGACGAAGAAGGGCCCGTGCGGATGTCGCACGGGCTCGTTCGCGGTGCTGGTCAAATCAGCAGGTCAATGCGCCCTATTTGTGGTACTAGGGGTCACAATGTGGCTACTGCAAGCTGGTGAGATTTGGGTAGGGTGGTCGTCCTAGCAACTGTCCCCGTGTGTCCCCGAGTTGACGGTCAGCCGACGGTGTGCACCTGTACGCCCCCGAACTGATCGAGAGGACCCTAATGTCTGAATCTCCGGCTTATGCAGCGCGCCCGGAATCCGGTCGGACGGCCGCTGCGGGCCCGGCACGAAGCAGGCACGGCAGACCGGCTGAGGAAGAGCCGACGGATCCTGCCATCCGCTCCACGCTGGTGCGCCTCGCGGTCATACCTGCAGCCGTCATATCCGTCCTCGCGGCCGCTGTCGTCGCTTATGTTCTGAAAGCTCAGGCAGGCTCAGCCGATGCCGCCACATGGGCCATCCTCACCTCAGCCGGCGTTCTCGGTGTAGGTGCGCTGGTCCTCGCAGCGCGTGCTGCCACGGCAGAGGCCCGCCGATCGGCCCAGCGCCACAACTCCGTGCAGCAGGCAGTCAGCAGGGGCCGTGCCCAGGTTCAGTGGATGGTGGACGCCCTGCAGCGTGGAGACGTGGTGGAACAGCCATTTGTCTCACAGCGAGCCCCCGCTGCGTCCGACGGCTTCAGCAGCCTCGCCCACGCGATCAACCTTCTGACGTTCGAGTCGGCGGCCGCCGTCGTGTACGCCGCGCAGCGCAGCCAGGTCAACAATCCGGGCAACGGCGAGGATCGGGTGGAGGTCTTCGTCAACCTGGCTCGACGCCTCCAGTCGCTTGCCCACCGCCAGCTCAGTCGGCTGGAGGCGCTGGAGAACGAGGTTGAGGATCCCGACCTGCTGACGGCCCTCTTCCACGTCGACCATATGGCGACGCGAATCCGCCGGCACGCGGAAAACGTTGCGGTTCTCGGCGGCTCCGTGTCACGCCGCCAGTGGAGCACCCCTATCAAGATGACAGAGGTGCTGCGGTCCGCGATCTCCGAGATCGAGCAGTACTCCCGAGTGAAGCTCGTGCCTCCGATCGAGGGGTCGTTGCGCGGCCAAGCGGTCGCCGACGTCATCCATCTCCTGGCCGAGCTCCTCGAGAACGCCACCTCGTTCAGCGAACCCACCACGGTGGTGCTGCTGCGCGCGCAGAAAGTGACGGCTGGGCTGGCCATCGAGGTCGAAGACCGAGGCCTGGGCATTTCCCCGGCAGAGCAGGCACGCCTGAACACCCTGTTCACCGAGCCCAATCGCATCGACCTGAGCAAACTGCTCGTGGACGGCCGTATCGGCCTCTACGTGGTTTCCGAACTGGCACGCCGCCACAAGATCGTGGTCGAGCTTCGGACCAGCATCTACGGTGGCATCCAAGCAGTCGTAGTTCTCCCGCACTCACTCATCAACGACGCGCCATCACAGATGCCGCCCCAGGCTGCTGGCGAGGCTCCCTTGCCCGTGGCGGCCGCATCGCCTCAGCAGCCTCCCGCCCTGCAGGCCGGGCCGACGACGGACTATGCACACCCGCAGCTGAATACGGCAGAGCCCATGCCGCAGCAACCGGCGATGCCCCAGGGGGAGCGGGCCGTGGCTGCATCCGTACCTCAACCTCAGCAGCGCCCTCAGCGGCCGGCGGAGCCGGAAAACCGACGAGCAGCACGCGACCTCGGACCGTACGACCGGGACCCCCGCTCCAGCCGACCGGCGCTGCCGGAGCGCAACCCGCAGACACACCTGGCGGAGCCGCTCAAGGAGCATTCCCCTACGCGCACTACGGGACCCGGGAGCGAGGCGGTACATGATCCGGGACTGATGGCGTCCTTCCGGCGGGGGTACAACCTCGGCGACGAGACATCCGCCACCGGCCCCGCTGACGACTCTCGCTAACCGCCGATCAAACACGCCCCCCTCAAGGAGAAAGACGCCATTATGGTGAGCGAAACGCAGAATCTCGACTGGCTTCTGAAGGGCCTCGTGGAGCGGGTGCCCCTTACTCACAGCGCGCTTCTGCTGTCCGCGGACGGGTTGAGAAAGGCCTCCGAGGGCCTCACTCCGGATGAAGCTGACCACATGGCCGCCCTGGCTTCCGGGATGTATTCCCTTGCCCGCAGCGCCGGCGTCAGGTTTGCCCAGGGAGCCGATGTGCGCCAGGTGGTGATCGAGTTGGACACTGCCTTGCTCTTCGTGTCCGCGGCAGGCTCGGGTGCCTGCTTGGCGGTGATGGCCGATCGGGAGGCCAACGCGGAGGTGCTCGGCTACGAGATGGCCATGCTGGTCAAAAGTGTCCGCCCGTATCTCGAAACGCCCGCCAGGAACCAGGCGCCCGGCACGCCGTACACCGCGGGGCATTAGGGATGACGGATGCTCCGAACGGGACGTGGCTCGACGACGAAGCCGGACGGTTAGTCCGGCCTTACACCGTCACCAGTGGTCGCACCCGCTCCGAGGTGCATTTCGACCTCCTCAGTCTCGTAATGGCCACCGGCCGCCGACCGACGACGTATCTCGGCCCGGACTGCGACCAGGTCCTCGACCTATGTGGGGCCCGCCCCATCACCGTGGCCGAGGTTGCCGCGCATCTCCATCTGCCGGCCAGCATCACGAAAGTTCTTCTGTCCGACCTCGTGGGGCACCGCGCGTTGACTACGCAGGCGCCCCGCCCTATCGAGGCGGCTTCCCCGACCGACCGGATCATCCTGGAGGCGGTGCTAGATGGCCTTCGAAAGCGCATCTGAAACCTCGCCCTATCCCACTGCCCTGAAAATCCTGATCGCCGGAGGATTCGGCGTCGGCAAGACCACCTTCGTAGGTGCAGTCAGCGAGATCGTGCCGCTGAGCACCGAAGAGCTGCTGACCGCGGTGAGCGCGCGCACAGACAGCCTGGTTGGCATCGAGGACAAGACGACCACGACCGTCGCCATGGACTTCGGTCGCATCACGATCAACCGGGAGCACGTCCTTTACCTCTTCGGGACACCTGGCCAAGAGCGGTTCTGGTTCATGTGGGACGAGCTGTCCAATGGCGCGCTGGGCGCCGTGGTACTCGCGGACACCCGCAGACTCGAGACGTGCTTCGCCGCAGTCGACTTTTTCGAGCGGCGCGGCATCGCCTTCGTGGTGGCCGTCAACGAGTTCGACGGCGCCTATCAATACGAGCCTGAGGAGGTCCGGGCGGCGCTCCGCCTCAAGCCGGAGGTACCTGTCGTGCTCTGCGACGCCCGGCAGTGCAATTCCAGCACCTCCGTACTGATCGCTCTCCTCGAGCACCTGCTCGCCCCGGCTCCCGCCTTGGTGTCGGCGGAGCCCACCCCGCATTGACGCATGATGTCGTCGAATTGGAGCTTGTATGTCCGCCCCGTACCCGCAGCAGTACGACCCGACCCCGCAGATGCTGGTGACCCCCCAGGACACGGATGCACTGGCCCGTGAACAGCGCTTGCGTACGATCGGCGTCGGTAACACCCCAGTCGCAGAATTCGACGCTGTCGCTCGCGACCTGGCGCGCACCCTCGGTACTCCGTACGCCATGGTGAATTTCATCGACACGAGCCGGCAGTACTTCGCCGGCCTCTTCACCCCGGCCGACGGTGGTCCGGGCGTGGAGCTGGGACCTCAGCAGGCCAGCACCGAGAGCGACCGGGTGATGGCGAAAGATTACGGTTGGTGCCCGCACGTTGTGGTCCGGAAAAAGGCGCTGGTTCTGGAAGACGTCTATGCCTACCGGAAATTTGCCGCCAACCCTGTCATCAGCGAGTTGAACATCCGCGCGTACATCGGTGCACCGTTGATGGACTGGAGGCCGGGCCCGGATGGCGGGACCCCGATAGCCCTGGGGACAGTCTGTGCGATTGTCCCTGATGAGATCACTCCATGGGGGCGGCAGGGCCTGGAGATCATCAAGTCCTACGCCGCCAGTATGGTCGAGCGCCTCAAGGAGATCGAGAAGGAGAGCGGTCGGTTCTGAACCGGGCGGCCTTCCTCGGCGGGAGGCTTTTGCCGATGCGGGGCGAGGGAGCCACGTGCACAGCACAGTGCCCGCGGCTCCCTTCTCTACACTGCAGATGCCTCCAGCTGCTCTGCTTCCGGAAGGTCCGCAGGGTCGGTCCGGACCACGTCAGCCAAACGCTCGGACCACTGGCCCTTCTCCGTTCCTAGAGCATGCTCGGCCAGGCGCAGGAGCTGGATGTCGGAGGTGCCGGCCGGTGCGTAGATGTGTTCGGCGTCTCGCAGATAGCGTTCCACCGGGCGATCGGTGAAAAGGCCGCTCGCAGCATGGATGTCCATGCTGTCGCGGGCCGACTGCCGAGCGGACTCGACGTTCAGGAACTTCGCGTTCATCAACTCGGCATCACAGGCCTCGCCCTGGTCGAGAAGATGCACGGCGTGATAGGCGGCAAGCCGGGCGGTCATCAGCCGATGCTGCATCAGGCCCAACTTTATTTTTATGTTGCTCAGATCGCCGAGTGGTTTGCCGTATCGCTCGCGTTCGATGCACAGGGCGGTCGTCTCTTCGACGACCGCGGTGTGAATGCCGAGGGAGACCGCCGTCAGGTTGGGCCTGCCATAGAGGACGCTGGAGGAGTACGCGACCTCGAGGCCCTGGCCCTTGGCCCCGAGCATGTTCGACGCCGGCACCCGGCAGTCATTGAAGATCAATTTGCCGAAGCTGAACCCGTGCAGCCCCATGGCCGGCCGATGTTCGGCGAGGGTGAGGCCGGGACGGTCCTTCTCAACGAGGAAGGCGGACAGGCCTCGGGAGCCCTTGCCTGTCCGCACAATCACGCCGTGCAGGTCGCCAACATGGGAGTTGCCGACGAAGACCTTGTGCCCATTGAGAACATAGTCGCTACCGTCGCGTACGGCCGTCGTGGCCATACCGAGAACGTGGCCACCTGACTCTTCCTCGGTCGTGGCGATCGTCGGCAGGCACTCCCCGGCGGCAATTCGAGGCAGCCAGGTTCTTTTCTGGACATCGTTGCCATAGTGGAGAATCTTGGCTACGCCGAGCTGCGAGGCCTGCACCATGGCGCCCATTGCTCCGCACACACGGGCGAGTTCCTCGATGATGATCGTCTTGGCGAGGTGTCCGTCGCCCATGCCGCCGTAGGCTCGGCCGATGGTGACGCCGATCCATCCCTGCTGGGCAATCAGACGGGACACCTCGTGCGCAACGGCACGCGACGCCTCCATCTCCGGTACGCGGGGCCGTATCTCGCGCTCGGCGAACTCGCGCACACGCCCCCTCAAGTCCTCGTGCCATCGCTTGGTGAAGTACCGCTGCACAACCCCTCCTCGGCGCTGCTCCACATCCCGTCGGATGTGGGGGGACGTCCTTCGGGCAGTGGTTCTCCGCCTCCAGGTGGACCGTCAGTAAGATTGTCGTCTTAGCGATCCATCTCGGCCAAGATCGCCAAGAGCCTTTGACTCAAACACCTCCTCTTGCGCCGCAGCCCCAAGTGTGCGATGTGGTACCGCTCCAGCCGTCGCCACGCGCCAGCGGGGAAGGGTACGAAACGCGCGGTGGGCACGCGAGGCATCCCTTCCGCACTGTCACCTGGCACTTGCCGCCGGAGCGCACAACTGAGCGCCGCCGCAATCAGAGGGCTGACCTCTGGCCAAAAGAGTCGCCCACATACTAGTGATCACCCTACGCCGGGCGTTGTTCGGCCATCGTTCCCGGGGAGGGGATACAAGAGTGTGCTTGTGGGCAGGCTTAACGCCCCAGCTGCCGCCATGCGACGCCGTGCGCCGGTGAGTTGGGCAGACGGCCCATGCGAGCACGAGACGACCCGCTCCCACGATCACCAAGCGCAGGAGCGGCTGCCGTCGACCCATCTCGCCTGTCACTCGGGCCTTCGTTGTGTCCGGGAACTGGCACCGGAAGAGACGGCTGCGGGCACCTGCTGAGCACGCCGATGCACGCGACGGCCGGGAAGGCCATGCCCTTCCGGAGCCCGCAGGCGGCTCCTGGGCGCAGCCCCTACGCGTAGAGCATGCGGTGGAAGCGAGAAAGTAGTTCATCGTCACCGCTGATGATCCTTATGATCTCGTCGCGGTGCTCTTCGTAGGCGCGTTTCGCCTCTCCCGCCAAAGACAGGCAGAGCAAGTCGCGGCCGGCCGCACCCATGAGTGCGTCGACCAGGGCCTGATCGGGCGTGAGCCTGAGAACACCGAGCGCCTTGCTTGTCCCGCGTGAAAACCCTGGTTCGGGCTGTTGATCAGGCCGTTTGTCTGCCTGCCGTCAGGCTGCTTGTTGGTACTCGTTGATGAGGCCGCCGAGTAGTTGGGTGCGGCGGACGCGGCCTCCGAAGGGGATGGCAGGTGCCGTCTTTTCGGTCTCTGCGGTTTGGGGAGGTCGTTGGTGGAGGGATTGGTGGGGGCGGTGTCGGTTGTAGTGGTCGGTGTAGGTGTTCAGGATGGTGCGCAGGTGCCGTTCGTTCATGATGAGTAGGCGGTCGGTGCACTCGCGGCGGACGGTGCCGACCCAGCGTTCCGCGAAGGCGTTTGTCTTCGGCGATCTCGGCGGGGAAAGTAGCACCTGCACGCTCGCGTCGGCGAGCACGGCGTCGAAGGCGTCGGAGAACTTCCCGTCCCGGTCGCGTAGGAAGAACCGGAACCGGTCCATCCGGTCTTCGAGGTCCATCATCAAGTTCCTCACCTGCTGGGTCACCCAGTCCTGGTTCGGGTGCGCGCTGATGCCGAGGACGTGCACTTGTCGCGTTGCGACTTCCATGACGAACAGCACGTACAGCCGTCGGCAGAACGCGGTATCCATATGGAAGAAGTTGCAGGCCGGCAGTCCGGAAGCCTGGGCGCGTAGGAAGGAGGCCCAGGCGTCGTGAGCCCGCTGGGGCGCGGGCGGAATGTTGCCCTGACGCAGTACTGACCGGACGGTGGCGGCGCAGACCGTGATGCCCAACCGGGCCGGCTCTCCCTGCACTTTGCGGTGTCCCCACAGCGGGTTCTCCCGCGTGAGACGCAGGATCAGCTCCCGCGTCTCCTCCGATATTGGCGGCCGACCGGGGCTCGTGTGGGGGTAGGTCCACCTGTCGGCGATCAGCTCTCGGTGCCGGCGCAGCAGCGTCGCTGGGGTGACGATGAAGCTGCTCCAGCTCTGTCTGGGCAGCAGACGCGACATGGCCGTCAGCAGGACCCGGTCGGTCGGTTCCAACTTCGGTTTACCGAGCTGGCGTTGGAGCACAGCGAGCTGGTGCCGCAGCACCAGCAGTTCGACGTCCTTGGCAGTGTTGCCTAGCAGCCGCAGGCCTGCCAGCTCCAGCGACTTGCGCGTCAGCAGATAGATCCATGACCACCGCATGGATCTCGATCATGCCCCGGTCTACCACCGTCCCGCAGCGAAACGTCCTGATCAGGGGCCCGAACTCGGGTTTTCACGTGGGACAGGTAGCAAGGGCGCTGGCGGGCCGTTCCCCTTTATAGGGCTGTTTCCGGGGGGTATTGGCGTCCGCCGAGGCGGTCGTCGTGGATGTGTCCGGCGACGGCGGCGAGCTGGTCGGGGTCGGCTCCTCATCGGCCTGGTCGGGGTCCCGGATACGGCCTGCGCCCGCGTTTCAGCCGGAGCCGGAGCCGGAACTGCCCGCCGATTCGCTGGCGGCACGGCGGTATTCGGCATTGATGCGCTGCGCTTCCTCGAGCTGGTCCTCGAGGATGACGATGCGGCACGCAGCTTCGATCGGGGTCCCCTTGTCGACGAGCTCGCGGGCGCGAGCGGCGATCCGCAGTTGGTAGCGGGAGTACCGGCGATGTCCTCCCTCCGAGCGGAGCGGAGTGATCAGACGAGCCTCACCGATGGCTCGGAGGAAGGCCGGGGTGGCGCCGAGCATCTCGGCTGCCCGGCCCATCGAGTACGCGGGATAGTCGTCGTCGTCCAGACGATCATTCAGAGGGTTATCCGATGTCATGTCACCTCGCTGTGCAACGCGTCGAGGGGCCCTGGCGTCGTACGGCACCGGGGCCCCGAAGGAATTGAACACCATCTGTCGGCCCTAATGCTGTGCCGACCTTCTGTTTCCGCTACCCGGCCCGGCAGGGCGGAGCGGGGGATCGTAGCTGCGTGACCGGGGACCACCATCCAATCCGGGGTCTTGCGGTACCCGGGCCGAGTGCTTCTCGGGCCGGGCGATCCTGATGGCGTCTGCTGCTCCGTTCCTCTCGGCAGCAACCACTGAATGAACCGGTACTGCTGTCGGCGGCTCCTCGACCTGCGAGCCGCCCGGTGCGGCTCTCAGTCTCACCGCATTGACCTGCGTACTTCGTCTTCAGTCCACCCGCCAGTTCATGTCTGGCGGGTCTCATTCGACCCTGTCTATGCAGTGAAGCATACTCACGCCGGAAGGAATGTCTACTCTGGCAAGAGTAGATTTCATCCTTCCGGTGGAGGAAGATCCCCTGCCGCTCCGCTCCGCTACGGGTGGGTCGAATAAGCTCTGCTGCCATGTCGAACCCTGATGAGCTGCTCGTCGCCATCTCCGCCGCGGTGGAGTCGGAGCAAAGCAATCAGATGTCGCTGACGGTGGTCGTCGGCGGTGCCGTCATCACCGGCCGGCTGGCTCCCGAGGCCATGTGGCGGGAGCGGGTGGCGGAGGTCCTGAAGGGCTCGGACCGTCTCGGCCCGTTCTCGGACGTCTTCGCCCGCGGTCCGCGAGGCAACCGGCCCGGTCCCGGCGAGGCGCCCACGCATCTGCACTTTCATCTCGCCCGGATCCTGCAGGGCACCCTTGGGATCCCGGAGACGGGCGGCATGTACCGAGTCGCGATCAAGGACGTCAGCGCATGGACCGTGGGCGATCTCAGCTACTTCGAGCAGTGAGACGCTGTTTCCACCCCACTGCCCGGCCGGCGGTTTCCGAGCGGACGACGGCACAGCGGTGGGGGCCCTGCCGACGCGCGCGTCGGCAGGGCCCCCATCGGGATCCTGAGGGCGGTTTCCCGCCCGTCCTCATACAGCCACGGGGCCGGTGCCGCCGAGCAGTACGGACGCGGTGTGGAACGGAGTGGGACCGCCCACGCCCACGGGCGCGGCCCCGGGGCGGTCGTGGCAGGTGAAGCCAAGGCGCGTCATGGCCCTTGTGACTTCGCCGACGGTGAAGTCACGGGGGTCCTGTCGCGTGATGACCCGGCCTACCTGCTTGACGGGGTAGCGGCGGCGGCCGATGGTCACGGACTCACCCGTGACGAGCTCGGGCCTGACGTCCTTCATCGAGGCCAGCACCCCGCTCCGGGTCAGGTCGAAGGGGTACTGGGCAATGACACAGCGCATGATGCCTCACAGGGGAGAAGTCGCGGGGGAAAGGAGAACGGGCTGCCTGGGCGAGGCGGATCAGCGCGAGAGGGTGAGCGCGCCCGGAATCCGGCCGTACTCACCGACGCCGCCGGGGCGGGCGCTGGGTGAGGACAGCGATCCGTCGAGGACGTCCCGCAGACGGATCCGGTCCGTGTACGCGGAACTGTCGCGGAGAACAGCGAGCCGGACCAGGGTGATCAGACCCGTGCTCTGGTCGTCCCCGTCGCACACAGTCAGGTACTCGACCCGGGCCCCCGCCATGACGGCCAGAGCCACCTCGACGGTCATGTCGTCGCATACCCGCAGCCCGTGCCCTTCGATGTCGTCGACCACGATCATGGGGGCGGGGTCCGGCATGCAGTGCTGCGTCCGCGCTGGCGTCAAGGGTGTCTCCTTCGGTAAGGGATGGTCGGCTTGGTGGCCCTTGCGGCCCCCGCAGGCCATGGGGGCTCCGGGCACTGCGCCGGCCTAAGCAGCCGAGTCGTTCCCGGACCGCCGCTGTGTCCTGTGACGCACCCCTGCGCCGGTGGGTCGGCCCTGGCCGGTGCGGCTCCGGCGGCCCCGGGACGGCGAAGACGCGCGGCGGGGGCGCTCCACGACAGGCTCGGTGATGACCACCGGGACACCGGAGGGCGCCTGGGCGCCTGTGATGCGGCTCAACTCCAGCTCACCCGAGCGGACCGGAGTGACGTGCGGAGTGATGCCAGCCGAAGCCATCAGCTGGGTCATACCGCGGCGCTGGTCAGGGGTCACCAGGGTGACGACGCTGCCGGACTGCCCCGCACGGGCCGTACGGCCGCCACGGTGCAAGTAGTCCTTGTGGTCGCTGGGCGGATCCACGTTGACGACCAGGTCGAGGCTGTCGACGTGGATGCCGCGGGCCGCGACGTTGGTGGCCACCAAGACGGTGACGTGACCGTCCTTGAACTGCGCGAGAGTCCGGGTGCGCTGCGGCTGGGACCGGCCACCGTGCAGGGCCGCGGCGCGGACACCGCTGTTCAGCAGGTGCTTGGTCAGCCGGTCTACGGCGTGTTTGGTGTCCAGAAACATGATGACCCGGCCGTCCCGGGCCGCGATCTCGGTGATCGTGCGGTGCTTGTCCGCGTCGTGCACATGGAGTATGTGGTGCTCCATCGTGGTGACGGCACCGGCCGACGGGTCGACGGAGTGAACGACCGGGTCGCTGAGGTAGCGGCGGACCAGCAGGTCGACATTGCGGTCCAAGGTGGCCGAGAACAACATCCGCTGGCCCTCCGGGCGCACCTGGTCGAGCAGGGCAGTGACCTGGGGCATGAAGCCCATGTCGGCCATCTGATCGGCCTCGTCGAGAACCGTGATGCCGACGTCGGCGAGCCGGCAATCGCCCCGGTCGATGAGGTCCTTGAGCCGACCCGGCGTCGCAACGACCACCTCCGCGCCGGCACGCAGCGCACCGGCCTGCCTGCCGATAGACATTCCGCCGACGACAGTGGCGAGCCTCAGGCGCACGGAGCGGGCGTAGGGAGCGAGCGCGTCGGTGACCTGCTGGGCCAGCTCACGGGTGGGGACGAGGATCAGGGCCAGCGGCCGGCGCGGCGCGCCGCGCCGACCCGCCGTACGGGCCAGTACCGCGAGGCCGAAGGCGAGCGTCTTGCCCGACCCCGTGCGACCGCGCCCGAGCACGTCACGGCCGGCCAGCGAGTTCGGCAGGGTCGCCGCCTGGATCGGGAACGGTACGGTCACGCCCCCCTGGCCGAGCGCGGCCAGCAACGTCGCCGGCATGGCGAGATCGGCGAACGACTCGACAGCGGGCAACGTGGGCGTGACCGACTTCGGCAAGGCGAACTCGCCCTGCGCCGACTGCCGGTTTCCGTGACCGTTGGAGCGGCGTGGAACGCCAGAGCGGCCCGCAGCGGCACTTCCTCCGAAGCGGTCGTATCTGCGATTGGTGCGTACGCGAGTGGTACGTGTGCGGTTCAAGCGGAACCTTCCTTGATGCGGGCACGTATCAAGGAATTTCCGCAGCAGAATGAGCGGCGCAGAGAATCGCGAGAACGGGCCGAACAGGCCAGGGTCGAATCGCCCTGGGAATAAAGCGAGCCGGGACCCGCACCCCAAGGTGCGGGTCCCGGCTGCGAAGTATGCGTCAGCGCCGGCGCGTCAGGCGGGAACGATGTTCTCGGCCGTCAGGCCCTTCTGGCCCTGCGCGATGTCGAACGACACCTTCTGGCCCTCCAGCAGCTCGCGGAAGCCCTGGGTGGCGATGTTGGAGTAGTGGGCGAAGACGTCGGCGCCGCCGCCGTCCTGCTCGATGAAGCCGAAGCCCTTTTCCGCGTTGAACCACTTCACAGTGCCAGTAGCCATTTTGTTTCTCCTTCGGAGACGGTGTCAGGAATACGCCTTGTGCACATTCCGTGTCGCCGTGATGATCAGCCGTCGGAAAAACCTTCTGGCAACCACACCCGCAACTGACGTCGACAGTAGCACGGCGGGCGCCGGCCCTGCGCGGTAGATAATTCTGCGCCGCCTGTGGTCGCAGGAATATTTATCGCGCGCCACGTCGATTTCTTACGTCGTGACCACAGGTATTTGTTCCCGGGGGTGCAGTATTGCCTTCGAGTGTTTCCGCTCACAGCGCTGTGACCTACTGCGAAGGTCTCTGCGCGGCCACTGTCGTCATCGGCGGACGGGACACCGACGAGCGCGCCGGGATCCCGGAACGGAGACGAAGGCCACATGGCTGGCGGGGCGCGCGCGAGACGTCCGCGCCCCCGGCGCGGCGTTGTCCTGCGCCGTTCGGTCTCGGGAGGAGCAAACGTTCCTGGTGATGCCGCTCGGGAACTCGCACGACTGTCGAGGACGATCCACGCACATACATCATGCCGGTACACGGACCACACCAACATCTACGCCGACCCCGAGGACCTGGCAATCATCAAGGAAGCGGCCAAGCGCCGGGGGACAAGCGAGGCCGAGATCATCTGCCAGGGGATCCCTCTCGCGGCAAGGGCGAACCGTGTGTGGGACGAGCCGTTGTTCTCGCGCCTCTTCGAGGGGCAGGTCGTCGCCGTTGAAGACGGAGGTCCGTGACACGGTTGCCGATGCGGTCCGACGCGAGTAGGAGCCATTTCCTCCCGCCTCAGCTCCTGCAGCCGCGCAGTCACCGCATCGCGCTCCCCCTCCTGCCGAGTCCGCTCTCTAGGGGGGCGTCGACGCAGGCGTGCATCCACGTCCCGTACAGCAGGCCCTTCTGCTCCGAGTCGAGCAGGTTGTCCCACGCGGCCTCGCACGAGTCGTCATCAGGGGACTTGGCGGTGGCCCGCAGGTTCTCCCGGGCGTAGCGCCCCGACTCCACCGAGGCGGCCTCGCGGGCCTGCCTGCGCGGAGGCTTTGATCTGTTCCGAGGTGGGCGCTGCGGGCGCCGAGCTGCAGCCGGACAACAGCGGGATCACGCCGGCGACGGCGGCCGCGGCCACCACCTTCCCCTGATCGACATGGCCCGGAAGGCTAGCAACCGGGGCCGAATTCAGCGCCCCGGCTGTGCCGTTGGCCCTAGCTGTGGGCACGGATCGAGCCGTTGCTGCCGCGCCGCACGGATCACCCGGGGCGCAAGCGTCTGGACGACCGGAAGGTACTGTCGGGCATCCTGTTCGTGCTGTACACCGGCATTCCATGGGAGTTCTTACCCCAGGAGCTGGGCTTCGGCTCCGGCATGACGTGCTGGCGGCGCCTTCGTGACTGGAACGACGCGGAAGTCTGGCAGCGTCTGCACGAGTCGCTCCTGGCTGAACTGAACGCCGCCGGCGCGCTGGACTGGTCGAGGGCGGTGATCGACGGCTCGCACGTTCGGGCCCTGAAAGGTGGCCCAAAACAGGACCGAGCCCGGTCGACCGTGCCCGAACAGGCTCCAAGCAACATTTGATCACCGAAGGGCACGGCATCCCGCTGGCGGTGTCGCTGACCGGCGGAAACCGCAACGACGTCACCCAACTTGTCCCCCTGGTCCAGGCCGTCCCGCCCGTACGCGGCCGACGAGGGCGACCGCGACAGCGACCGGTCGCACTCTATGCCGACCGCGGCTACGACCACGACAAGTACCGCAAGCAGGTCCAAGCCCTGGGGATCACCCCCGTCATCGCCCGCCGCGGCACCGACCACGGCTCAGGTCTGGGCGTACACCGGTGGGTGGTCGAGCAGAGCTTCGCGCTGCTGCACTGGTTCCGCCGGTTACGCATCCGCTTGCGCGGTCGCGCCGAGGATCCGCACGCGCCGGGTGGCGTGCTCAATCACTGCGAGGACGTACAGGGTCGCCCCGGTCAGCGTCTTGGTCTCGAAGAAGTCGGCGGCGAGGATGGCGTGGGCTTGGGAGCACAGGAACGCCGGCCAGGTGGTGTGGTTCCGCTCGGGGGCGGGGGCGATGCCGTGTTCCTTGAGGATGTTCCACATGGTGGAGGCGGCGACCTTGATGCCGAGAGCGGCGAGCTCGCCTTGGATCCGCCTGTACCCCCAGCTCGGGTTCTCTCGTGCGAGCCGGAGCACCAAGGCACGGACGGAACGTACGGTGCGCGGTCGACCGGGACTCTTGGGGCGTGAGGCCGTTGCATGACGGCGGCGGAGCAGATCGCGGTGCCGGCGCAGCAGCGTGTCGGGAGGAACGATCAATTGGAGTCGGCGATGGTGTACCCGGGGGGAGGGGTTGCAGGAGCGCCGCGAGGAGCGCGCGGTCAGGCCAGGTGAGCTGCGGCTTGTCGATCTGCCGCTGCAGCATGGCCAGTTGGTGGCGCAACGCCAAGATCTCAGCATCCTTGTCGCGATCGCCCATCGGCGGCAGTCGTATCAAGGTGAACACGCTCGTCAGAGCCAGGTAGGGCAGTCGCAGCAGCACCGGACCATCTTGGAGCCGGCCCGATCCGGCCAGCAATCAACGAGCGATGTCTTCAATGTCATCGCCGACTGGCAGGATCCGCAAGAGTATTCGCACACGTGCTGACCAGCACGGATTCTGGCACCTACAACGCGAGAACACCTCATCCAGCGCATCCGACGCGGCCTGCGCCACATCCAGTACCGCGGCGACCTCATAGACGGCTGCCTCGCCGAAACGGGCCTGATCATCAACACATGACCACCACGACGACACGTTCAACCTCGTGGGCCCGACGATTGGGATGGGGCAACACGCCTGGCCATCATGCACGCCTGGCCATCATGCAAAATAGACACTAAATCTACAATATCGTGCAGTATTGCGTATTTAATCTCTCCGCAGGAGGAAATGCCATGACGGGCAAGCCCAGCATTGTCTTCGCCCACGGACTCTGGGCGGATGGGTCGTGCTTCAACAAGCTCATCCCCACGCTCCAGGCAGAAGGGCACGAGGTTTTCGCCTCACAGCACGGCCTCGACTCGCTCGAAAGCGACGTCGCGTGCGTCAACTTCACGCTCAACCACGTCCCCGGCCCGATCGTGCTAGTCGGTCACTCCTACGGCGGGACCCTGATCACCAAAGCGGGCACCCACGACCGCGTCGGCGCTCTGGTCTACATCGCCGCGCTCGCCCCAGACGAGGACGAGACGTCGCAGGCACAGCAGGACAAATTCCCCCGCACGCCCATCTTCGAGCACGTCGACGTGGCTGACGGCCGCGTGTGGCTCAAGCCCTCAGGCGTCTCGCACTTCTGCGGCGACCTCCCGGAAGCGGAGCAGAAGCTCGTCCTGGCGACGGGCGCTGTGCCAGTGGCGGACCTGTTCAACCAGCAGGTTCCCGGCACCGCCTGGCGGACAAAGCCGAGCTGGTACATCGTCGCCAACAACGACCGCACCGTGCACCCCGACCTGGAGCGGACCGCCGCCGAGCGCATGGGCGCCAAAATCCGTCCCGTGGACAGCAGCCACGTTCCCATGCTCTCGCATCCCGACTTCGTCCTTGATGTGATCCGTGAGGCCGCGAAGTCCCTCGACGCCTAGGCCAAGCCGACAACGACCGGCCGCGGCGCAACACGCAACGAGGCGGCCCCGGACCGACCGGGCCGCCTCCTTGCAACGACATCACGCTTTCAAGCTCAGTAGTTGCACTCGCGTCACGCAAGACGATCTACCGGATCAGGCCTCGACACGACGGCAAATCCAAAGATTGATCGCGACTCGATACGCGCCCTAGGAGCCACCGTGCCCGAACCGCCTGCTGCTCGGCAGCCGCGCCGCGACGACGACGCGGCCGACACCAAGTCCCTGGAGAAACTCGGCCGCGTCGAACCGACCGGATCCATCGGGGGTTGGCCTGTCCGGGCTGTTCACGGGGAAAGGTTCACTCGGCCCACGGAAGCGGAATCTTGTCCTCGCTACCCGGCATCATCGCCTTGCCGCCCACGACCATGGCGACCAAGGCTTCTGCCGGGCCACCCGCGGCCTTCAGTTGGCGCACCGCACCCGCGGGCACGATGACGGCCTGGCCAGGCTTGGCCTGCCCGGCCTTGCCGTCGACCTCGATCTCGAACTCGCCCGACAGAGGCATCCACACCTGTTCGCGATCGATGATGTGCACCGGCGTGGCGGAGTCTGCGCCAAGCTCCACTCGCCAGGTGCTGACCTCGGCACTCCCCTGACTGGGAGCCGCCAGGCCGTACATCGAACCGGCCGGGGTCTTGGTCGTCCGCTGCTCACTCTCGCCGACCACATGCATATCCGAACCTCCTATGTAAAGCCGCTTTACTCGCAGCGAGTAAAGCGGCTTTATTCAGGTGTGTCAAGATGAACCTGTGGAGCCCAATGACCCTCTTGAGCGCACCGAGCTCACCTTCCTGCTCGGGATGGCCTTCCAGCTTGTCCTCTCCGAGTTCGTGAGGCGCCTTGACGCCGCTGGCTACGACGACCTGCGCCCCATGCACGGGCTGGTCTTCCAGGCGTTGCGCGGTTCCGGCACGACAAGCAGCGAGTTGGCCGAGCGGCTCGGGGTCACCAAGCAGGCTGCCGGCCAGATCATCGACGACTTGGAGAAGCGGGGCTACGTGGAACGCCAACCGCATCCAGCGGGCGGCCGCCGCAAACTCGTCGTCCTGACCGAAAAGGCGCTAGAGCACCTCGCCGTTGCCGGACAGATCCTGCATGAGCTGGAGGCGCAGTTGGCCAAGCACCTACACGAGCTTGGACTGCAAGTGCCACGCACTGAACTCGCGGCCATCATCCGCAGCTTGAGCAGCGATTCACTCCCTCCGTTGCGCCCCATCTGGTAGCACAAACCGCCGCCCTGCCAAAAGCGCGATACAAATACCTCTAAAGATTGATCGCGACTCGATACGCGCCCTAGGGCGTGTATTGAGTCGTGATCAATTTGTGGGATGTGCCTTCGCGGCGGGGGCCCGATCCGGTAGACCCTCTTGCGTGACGCGAGTGCAACT
>NZ_JBSFJX010000140.1:0-20336 GCF_053598275.1 Streptomyces sp. NPDC001156
ACGGCGTCACCCGCGCCACCGACCACAGGGGGCCCAGCGGCTTCGGCGGTCTGGGGTTCGGCCTGAAATGGAACATGGGCTGGATGCACGACTCCCTCCAGTACATGAGCCACGAGCCGATCCACCGCAAGTACCACCACCACGAGATGACGTTCTCGATGGTGTACGCCTACAGCGAGAACTACGTGCTGCCGATCTCCCACGACGAGGTCGTGCACGGAAAGCGGTCGCTGGTGTCGAAGATGCCGGGCGACTGGTGGCAGCAGCGCGCCAACCACCGGGCCTATCTGGGCTTCATGTGGGCTCATCCCGGCAAGCAGCTCCTCTTCATGGGACAGGAGTTCGCCCAGGGAGCCGAGTGGTCCGAGGCCCATGGACCCGACTGGTGGCTGCTGGACCCGGCGTACGGGGCGGAAGCCGACCACCGGGGCGTGCGTGACCTGGTCCGCGACCTCAACTCGGGCTACCGCCACACGCCGGCGCTGTGGCAGTGCGACACCGAGCCCTCCGGCTTCCAGTGGGTGGTGGGCGACGCCGCCGACGACAACGTGTTCGCCTTCCTGCGCTACGACGCCGAGGGCACACCACTGCTGGCCGTCTCCCACTTCTCCCCCGTCGTGCGCCACGACTACCGCCTGGGCGTCCCCGACGACGTCCCGGCCTGGTACGAGGTGCTCAACACCGACCTGGCCAAATACGGCGGCAGCGACGTCCACAACCCCGACCCGCTGAAGCCGGAACCCACGCCCTGGCACAGCCGTGCGGCGAGCATCCGACTGACCCTGCCCCCGCTGTCGACGGTCTGGCTCCGCCCGGCCTGACGTCTTCCCTCGTCGAGGGCCGGGGCCCGGCGTCCCCGGCCCCCGGCCCTCGACGAGAAGGCCGTTCAGGCGGTGGCGGCGACGTCCAGCGCCGTCTCCAGCGCCTTCGGCAGCTCCCCGGTGTGCAGCACGCCCAGCCGCTGCGTGGCCCGCGTCAGCGCCACATAGAGATCGCTCGTGCCGTAGCGGGCGGGCTCGACCACCAGCACCGAGTCGAACTCCAGGCCCTTGGACTGGCGCGGGTCGAGCAGCACGACGGTCCGGGTCAGGTCCGGTTCCGCGCCCGCCGTGACCCCGTCGAGCCGTGCCGCGAGCGACCGGTGCAGTTCGCGCGGCGCGATCACCGCGAGCCGGCCCTCGGCAGGGCTCAGCTCTCCGACCGCCTCGGCCACGGCGGCGGGCAGGTCGCCGGTGGCCCGCACCCAGGGCCGTACGCCCGTGGACCGTACCGAACTCGGCGGTTCGAACCCGGGGTTCTCCGCGCGGACCACATCCGCCGCCACGTCCATGATCTCCGACGGGGTGCGGTAGTTCACGCCGAGCCGGGTGTGCTCCCAGCGGTCCTCGACATATGGCGCGAGGATCTCGGACCACGAGCCGACCCCGCCGGCCTCGGCCGTCTGCGCCGGGTCCCCGACCAGCGTCATCGAACGGGTCGGGCTGCGCCGCATCAGCAGCCGCCACGCCATCGGCGAGAGCTCCTGCGCCTCGTCGACGATGATGTGCCCGAACGCCCAGGTGCGGTCGGCCGCAGCGCGTTCGGCCGCGCTGCGGTGGTCCGCCTCCTCCTGCCGCTCGGCGAACCGCTCCGCGTCGATGATGTCGTGCGCGGACAGCACCTCGGACCCGTCGGGATCGCTGTCCTCCTTGTCCTCGAACTCGTACGTCCGGGACGCGAACGACACGTCCAGCACGCCCTGCGCGTACGCGACCTGGCTCTCCCGCTCGCGCTCGGCGCGCGCCCTCGCCACCCGGTCGTCCTCGCCGAGCAGTTCGGCGGCCTCATCGAGCAGCGGTACGTCGGCCGTGGTCCAGGCACGCGTGACCCGGCGGCGGATGGCGGCCGCGTCCTCGTCGGACACATACCCCGCCGGGTCCGCGAGGAAGTCCGCGACCAGCCGCTGCGGCGTCAGTCGCGGCCACAACTGGTCGATGGCGGACCAGACTTCGCGGTTCTCGGCCAGTTCGTCGCGGATCTGGGTGACATCGCTGGCGTCGAGAAGGTTGCTGCCGTCGTACGGGTCCGTACCGATGCGCTCGGCGACCATGTCGGTGAGCGTGTTGAGGATGTGCCCCTCGAAGTGCTCGCGGGCCACGTTGTGCGGCAGTTGCGCCGCACGGGTGCGCTCGCGGGCGACGTTCACCAGGCCGTCGTCGAGCATCAGGACCTCGCGGTCGTGCTTGATGGCGATCACCGGATCGGGCAGCGCCTGCCGGTCGCGTACCACGGCGGCGAGGACGTCGGCCATCTCGGCGCGCCCCTTCACGGCGGCCGCCGCGGGCGTGTCGGTGGCGGTCGCCCGCACGCCGGGGAAGAGTTCGCCGACGGTCGCCAGCAGGACGCCGGTCTCGCCCAGCGAGGGAAGCACCTCGCCGATGTAGCCGAGGAACGCCGGGTTCGGGCCGACGATGAGGACGGCGCGGCGGGCGAGCAGCTCCCGGTGCTCGTAGAGCAGATACGCCGCCCGGTGCAGGGCGACGGCCGTCTTGCCGGTGCCGGGACCGCCCTCCACCACCAGCACGCCCCGGTGCGGCGCGCGGATGATGCGGTCCTGGTCGGCCTGGATGGTCTGCACGATGTCGCTCATCCGGCCGGTGCGGGCCGCGTTGAGCGCGGCGAGCAGCACAGCGTCCCCGGACGGGTCCTCGTGGCCGGTGCGCTCGCGGTCGCTCAGGTCCAGGATCTCGTCGTGCAGGGAGGTCACCCGGCGCCCCTCGGTGCCGATGTGCCGGCGCCGGCGCAGGCCCATCGGTGTGTGACCGGTGGCCAGGTAGAAGGGCCGGGCGACGTCGGCGCGCCAGTCGATGAGGACCGGGGTGCGCTCCGCGTCGTCGCTGCGCAGCCCGATGCGCCCGATGTGGTGGCTCCGGCCGGAGGTGAGGTCGATACGGCCGAAACAGAGCGACCCGTCCACCGCGTTCAGCGCCGCCAGCAGCCCCGAGCGTTCGGCGACCAGGATGTCCCGCTCCAGCCGGGCCTGCATGGGCTTGTCGCCCTGTGCCAGCGCGTCCGCCACGGAGTCCTCGGTGTCACCGCGCAGGGCGTCCACGCGCGCGTACAGCCCGTCGATGAATTCCTGCTCCCGACGCAATTCATCGTCCGGAAATTCGGTGTTTGACAATTCCGCTCCCGCTCGGATATACTGAGCCCACTAAACTTCTTCGCGGCCCAACCCTTTTGAAGTCGCGAATCATTGAATATACGCAAAGAAATCCCCCGAGCGCAATTGCTCGGGGGATTTCTTTGTGACCGCGACGGTCAGAGCAGGTCGGACAGTTCCTCCAGCAGCCGCCGCTTGGGCCGCGCCCCGACCATCGCCTTCACCGGCTCGCCGCCGCGGAAGACCATGAACGTCGGCATCGACAGCACCTTGAACGCGTTCGTGGTCGCCGGATTGGTGTCCACGTCCAGCTGCACCACCTTGAGCCGGTCCCTCTCCTCGGCGGCGAGGGCGCTGAGCACCGGGCCCATCTGCCGGCACGGCGGGCACCAGTCGGCGGTGAACTCCACCAGCACGGGCAGCTGCGCCCCGATCACCTCCGTCTCGAAGTCCGCGTCCGTCACCTCGGTCACGCCTTCAGCCTTGATCACCGCTCCTGCCCTCCCAGCTCGCACACCGGCTCCGGACCGCCCGGAACCGCAGCCTCGGCTGCCAGCGCCGCCTGCGCCTGCTCCGCCCTCGAAAGCTGATCGCCGACCTTCACCCGCACCGCCCGCAATTCGTCGATCAGCGCGTCGAGCTCGTCCAGCTTGCGCCGGTAGACCGCGAGTGACGCCGGGCAGGAGTCGCCCTCCGGATGCCCGGCGCGCAGGCACTCCACGAAGGGCCGCGTCTCCTCCAGGTCGAACCCGAAGTCCTGCAGCGTGCGGATCTGCCGCAGCAGCTTCAGATCGTGCTCGTCGTAGGTGCGGTATCCGTTGCCCGTGCGCCGCGCGGGCAGCAGCCCCCGCGACTCGTAGTACCGCAGGGTGCGTGTGGTGGTCCCGGCCCGCGCCGCCAGCTCGCCGATTCGCATGCGCACGACCGTAATCCTTAACCCCGGCGTCAGGGCAACGCGCCCGCCGGGCGGCGGCAGCGGCCGCGTGGGGCGGTCCGATCAGCCGGGCGGCAGCAGCGCCCGCCGGGCCGCGCGCCGTCGTCAGGCACCGCACGACCCGGACGTCATGAGGGCGCCGGCCATTCCGGTGGCCACCAGCAGCCCGGCCGCCGTACCGAACGCGGCCCCGGCGCCCCGGGCGAAGAACACACCGCCGAGCAGGGCGACCCGAGCGTCGAGCCGAGCTGCTGCGCGGCGTTGAGCAGCCCGGCCGCGGAGCCGGTCTCGTGCGGGCGTACCCGGTGCAGCGCCGTGGTGAAGAACGGCACCGCGAACAGCCCCTGCCCCACTCCGCACACGGCGAGCACGGGCAGCAGCGCCCACGCGTAGCGGCCGGCCGGGACGACGGCGTACACGGCGACGGCGGCCAGGACCCCGGCGAGCAGCACTCCGAGCCCGGCGTGCAGGACCCGCGTCCCGTAGCACGCAAGGCCGCGGGCCCCCTGGGTCCGGCGCAGGCCCGGGTCAGACGGTGACCGGGAAGCCCGCGGACTCCTCCACCTCGAGCAGCGACGCGCTTCGCCGCTCCTCGTCGAACGCCTTGCGGCCGCCGCGCAGGCCGAACAGCCGTTTGGCGAGGGCGATATAGAGGACCGCGAGGATGTTGAGGACCAAGGTGGCGATCTTCAGAGCGCTGATGTGCTCGGTCAGTTCGTAGACCTCCAGCGGGAGGAAGGCCGCGGTGGCGACGACCGTCAGGTACTCGGCCCAGCGCTTCGCGTACCAGAGTCCGACCGCCTCGATCAGCTCGATCAGCGCATAGGCCAGCAGCAGCCCGGCGACCAGGAGCAGCGTGGAGTGCTTGTAGCCGAAGGACTTCTGGATGGTGCCGACCACGGGTGAGTGGTCGAGGTCGTAGTGGAAGTGCCGGAAGACGGGCCGGAACACGTCCAGGTTCTCGTTGAAGAGACGCCGCACCGCGTCCTGGCTGTTGCTGAACCGCCAGACGGCCACCGCGACCAGCGCGATGAACACACCGCGCACCGCCCGTTCGATCGCCAGGAAGCGCAGGATGAACAGATCGCGCAGCACCTTGCCGCGCGGTACGAGCGGCGCCTCGCCGGCGGGACCCGAGCCGTGCGGCTCGCCCAGCACGAAGTCGCCGCAGCGCAGGCACCGCCAGGCATCCCCGACGCCCGTCCGGGCGTGCAGCCGCGTCCGCAGCCGGGGGTCGTCGGGTGCGTAGGTCACATGCCCGCGACGCGCGCAGTGGCGCCGGTCCCAGTCGATCTTCATGCCCCCGTGCCTCCCGCCGAAGTGCCGTGCCGGTCGGTCCGGCACGGCACCATGGTGCATGTACTACGAGACGTAGGTGCGCGGGACAGGGTTCCGGGAGGCCGTCAGCTGGTTCCGGAGGTCGCGGGCTCCCGCTCCTCGCTGTGCTGCTCGGCCGGGGCCGGGCGCCCCTGCGCGGCAGCAGCATCGCGACCAGTACGGTGCCGGCTCCGAGGATCACCGCGCCGACCAGACTGGTGTGGGCGACGGCGTCGGCGAAGGACGAGCCGACCGCGTCGGCCATCTGGCGTGCGCCGTGCGCGAGCTGGTCGGCCTGCGCCTTCAGCCGGCCGGCCTGCTGGGCGCTCTGGGCATGCGCCGCCTGCTCGGCCAGGTGCCTGGCCCGGTCGCCGATGTCCTGCGCCACCGCGTACCCGGCGCCGACCGAGTCCTGCGCGGTGGACAGCGCGCTCGCCGGCAGCCCGCTGCCCGCCGTGGCGTCCGCCAGGTGCGAGGAATACACGAGCCCGCCAGCAGTGCAATTCACGTCGTTGCACAGCACTGTGCAAATCAAGAAGGTGAAGGCTCTGCGGAGGCACCCGGAGGCACTGGGCGGCGGTGCAGAATGACAGCCATGACCACGGGTAACGCCAGCCGCGCCGACGCCAACCGCCGCCGCATCCTGGAGGTCGCGCTCGCCGAACTGCTGCGCGACCCCGACGCGTCCATGGATCAGATCGCGCGGGCCGCGGGCGTCGTACGGCGCACGGTGTACGGGCACTTCCCGAGCCGGGAGGCGCTGATCGGCACACTCGTCGACGGAGCGGTGGACGCGGTCGCGGCGGCGCACGCGGCCGGCCGCGAGGGCGTGGCGGACCCGGCGGAGGCGGTGGCCCGCTCGACGCTGGCGGTGTGGGAGGTCGCCGACCGCTACCGGATCCTGGTCGCGCTGGCCCAGCGCAGCGTCAGCGTGCAGGGCATCCGCGACCGTCTGGCGCCGGTGCGCGAGGCGTGCGCCAAGGTCCTGGCGCAGGGCTTGGAGCAAGGTGTGTTCACCTCACCGCTGCCGCCGCGAGCGCTCGCGTACGTGCACGAGCAGATGCTGTTCGCGCTGATGGAGGCGGTGAACGAGGGCGTGCTGTCGGCCCGGGGGGCGGGCCGCTCCGCCGCGGTCACCGTGCTGACCGCGGCGGGCGTGCCCGCCTCCCGGGCCACCGAGCTGGTGGCCAAGCTGAGCGACTGAACGACCGCCCTGGAACACGACCGAGCGACCGGGCCCGAGAGGTACGGGCCCGGCCGCTCGACGGCTGGGGAGGTCCGGTCCGGGCGGCAGAGAGACGCGGGGAGCGTCCCGGCCGCCCGGATGGCGAGGTGCGCGGGGCTCAGGCCTTGGCCAGTTCCTTGTCGCCGCCCTGCTCGGGCGTCTCGGCCGGGACGGCCGTCCGGCCCTCGTCGAGCAGCGTCGTCTCGTCGAAGGGCAGCCGGCCCGTGAGCACCTGCTGCACGCGCTCGTTGTCGATCTCCTTCGTCCAAGTGCCGATCAGCACGGTGGCCACGGCGTTGCCCGCGAAGTTGGTCAGGGCGCGGGCCTCGCTCATGAAGCGGTCGATGCCGACGATCAGGCCGACGCCGTCGACCAGCGCGGGCTTGTGCGACTGCAGACCGCCGGCCAGCGTGGCGAGACCGGCGCCGCTGACGCCCGCCGCGCCCTTCGAGGCGATGAGCAGGAACAGCAGCAGCGGGATCTGCTCACCGACGGACATCGGCGTGCCCAGCGCATCGGCGATGTAGAGCGACGCCATGGTCATGTAGATCATGGTGCCGTCGAGGTTGAAGGAGTAGCCGGTCGGGACGGTGATGCCGACGACCGGCTTGCCGACACCGAGGTGCTCCATCTTCGCGATCAGCCGCGGCAGTGCGGACTCGGAGGAGGAGGTGGACAGGATCAGCAGGAACTCACGGCCCAGGTACTTGCAGAGCGTGAAGATGTTCAGGCCCGCGACGAGGCGCAGCAGGGCACCGAGGACGACGAAGACGAACAGGACGCAGGTGACGTAGAAGCCGAGCATCAGTACGGCGAGGCTCTTGAGCGCGTCCAGGCCGGCCGAGCCCACGACGGCGGCGATCGCTCCGAAGGCACCGATCGGGGCGGCCCACATCACCATGGCGAGGATGCGGAAGACCAGCCGCTGGATGTGCTCGACGCCGCGCAGCACGGGGACGCCCGCCGAACCCATCGCCTGCAGTGCGAACCCGGCGAGAAGTGCGACGAGAAGGGTCTGCAGGACCTGGCCCTCGGTGAAGGCGGAGACGAAGGTCGTCGGGATGATCGAGAGCACGAAGTCGACCGGCGGCAGCGCGTCCGGTGACACCTGGGCGTGGCCCACGTCCTTGATCGCGTTCGTCAGGTGGAGGCCCTCACCGGGGTGCAGGACGTTGCCGACGACCAGCCCGATGGCCAGCGCGACCAGGGACATCACCAGGAAGTAGCCGAGTGCGATACCGCCGACGGCACCGACCTTGGCGGCCTTGCGCACCGAGCCGATGCCCAGCACGATCGTGCAGAAGATGATCGGCGAGATCATCATCTTGATCAGATTCACGAAGCCCGTGCCGAGGGGTTTGAGCTCCACTCCGAAGTCGGGCCAGATCAGGCCCACGGCGATGCCCAGCGCCACCGCGATGATCACTGCTATGTACAGATAGTGGGTGCGATCCCGCCTCGCGGCGGGTGCGGCAGGTGCCGTCGTCGTCACGGCTGCCTCCTTGACGTCTTCGTCGGCATCACCGGCGTGCGGCTCACGTCCGGGATTCGGGGGCTCCGGGGGCGGATCTCCGGGCTCGGGGGAGCCGGGGAGTGCGTCCCGGGATGCGGTGACTATCTCCCGCCGCGTGAGGGGCGTCACCCTTCCGTTCATTTAGTTCACGCTTATACGGCGAGCCGGAACCGCGAGGCAGACTGAACGCATGTTCACGCCTCGTCTCCCGAGACCCCGCAGCCTGGCCGGCCAGCTCTTCGCGATGCAGGCCGTGCTGATCGCGGTGCTCGTCGCCGGGTACGCGCTGTTCACCTACGTCAGCGACCGCAGTCAGGCGCGTGAGGCGGCCAGCCGTCAGGCCATGGCGGTCGCACGCTCGGTCGCCGATGTGCCTTCGGTGCGGGAAGCGATCGGGACCGCCGACCCGACCTCCCGTCTGGAGCCGTACTCGCTCGAGGTCCAGGACGACACCGGGGTCGACTTCATCACGATCATGAACCCGCAGGGCATCCGCTGGGCCCACCCCGACCGGAACCAGATCGGAAAACGCTTCCTCGGCCACATCGCCCCCGCCCAGCACGGCCAGTCCTTCACCGAGACCTACACCGGCACGCTCGGCACGTCCGTCCGCGCGGTCACCCCCATCGAGGACGACGGCCGCATCATCGGCCTGGTCAGCGCGGGCATCAAGGTCGAGTCGATCAGCGCGCGGGTCCAGGACCAGGCGACGGCCCTGATCGGGGTCGCGGGAGGCGCCCTGGTCCTGGGCGCCATCGGCACCTATGTGATCAACGCCCGGCTGCGCCGCTCCACCCACGGCCTGAACGCGACCGAGCTGAGCCGTATGCACGACTACCACCAGGCCGCGCTGCACGCCGTGCGCGAGGGCCTGCTGATGCTGGACGGCCAGTTCCGGGTGGCGCTGATCAATGACGGCGGCCGGGAGCTGCTGGGGGCGACCGGCGAGGTGGTGGGCCGCTCGGTGGCGGACCTGGGACTGCCCGCCCCGCTGACCGGCGCCCTGCTGTCCTCCGCACCGCGGGTGGACGAGGTCCACCTGACGGGCACCCGCGTCCTCGTCGTCAACACCTCCCCGGTCTCCGGCGGCGAACGCCGCGGCACGGTGGTCACTTTGCGTGATGTGACCGAGCTCCAGTCCGTGATGGGCGAGTTGGACTCGGAGCGGGGTTTCACCCAGGCACTGCGCTCGCAGGCGCACGAGGCGGCGAACCGACTGCACACGGTCGTCTCGCTGATCGAACTCGGCCGCGCCGAGGAGGCCGTCGACTTCGCCACGGCCGAGCTGGAACTGGCGCAGGCCCTGACGGACCAGGTGGTCGCGGCGGTCAACGAACCGGTCCTCGCGGCCCTGCTCCTGGGCAAAGCCGCGCAGGCCAACGAGCGGGGCGTGGAGCTGGTGGTGTCGCGGGACAGCCGCATCGACGACGGACTGCTGCCGCCGTCGCTGCCCGCCCGGGACCTGGTGACGATCCTCGGCAACCTGATCGACAACGCGATGGACGCGGCGCAGGGTTCCAGCGGCGCCCGGGTGACGGTGACGGCGTACACGGACGAGTCGGGCCTGGTCCTGCGGGTCGCGGACACGGGCGCCGGGGTTCACCCGGCGCACGCCGAGGCGGTGTTCGAACGCGGCTGGTCGACCAAACCCGCGACGACCCCCGGTGGCCGCGGTCTCGGCCTCGCCCTGGTCCGCCAGACGGCGCGCCGCCACGAGGGCACGCTGACGGTGTCCGAGTCGGCCGGGGGCGGGGCGGAGTTCGAAGCGCGGGTGCCGTTGCCCAGCATGAAGGCGGCCGCCTCGGCGGAGCCGGCGTCGCCGGAGGCCGCCCTGTCCGGAGGTGAAGCATGACCGAACCCATCCGCGTCCTGGTCGTGGAGGACGACCCGGTGGCCGCCGACGCACACGTCATGTACGTCGGCCGGGTCCCGGGTTTCACGGCGGTGGGCAAGGCGCACACGGGCGCGGAGGCGCGGCGCCTGCTGGACCGTACGCCGGTGGATCTGCTGCTCCTCGATCTGCACCTGCCGGACGGGCACGGGCTGCAACTGGCGCGCACGCTGCGGGCGGCCGGCTACCACGCGGACGTGATAGCCGTGACGTCCGCGCGCGACCTGGCGGTGGTGCGGGAGGGGGTCTCGCTGGGGGTCGTTCAGTACGTGCTGAAGCCGTTCACTTTCGCGACGCTGAGGGACCGTCTGGTGCGCTACGCGGAGTTCCGCGAGGCGGCGGGTGAGGCGAGCGGCCAGGAGGAGGTGGACCGGGCGCTGGCCACGCTGCGGGCGCCGGGCCCCCCGGCCCTGCCGAAGGGGCTGAGCGCGCCGACGCTTCAGCGGGTGACCGGGGCGCTGCGCGACTGCGAGGAGGGGCTCACCGCGGCGGGCGCCGCCGAGGCGGTGGGGATCTCCAGGATTACGGCGCGGCGGTACCTCGAGCACCTCGTGGAGGCGGGGCGCGCCGGACGAAGTCCGCTCTACGGGCAGGTGGGGCGGCCGGAGTTGGTCTACCGGTGGATCCGGACCGCCGAGAAGGGCCGGTAGGCGGAGCTCCGCATTCAATCCCTTGCAGACGCATTGACCTGACTAGACCAATCCACTTACGTTCACCGGGCAGTCATCCAGGCCACAACGAAGTGAGCCCGTAGGAGGTCGTGCCCGTGCGCCCCACCGCCGTCCGCCCCCGCTCAACTGCCCCGCTCACCACCCTCGTTGCTCTCGCCCTCGCCGCGACCACTCTCACCGCGTGCGGCAGCGGCTCCGGCAGCGACCCGGACACGGTGAAGGTCTCCTTCAAACAGTCGACCGACAACTCGATCCATGTCATGGACGACTACCTCGCCGGTATCAAGAAGCAGTTCGAGAAGGAGAATCCCGGCAAGAAGGTCGAACTCGTCCCCATCAAGGCCCCCGACTCGGAGTACTACACCAAGCTCCAGCAGATGCTCCGCTCCCCCAAGACCGCCCCCGACCTGGTCTACGAGGACACCTTCCTCATCAACTCGGACATCACCAGCGGCTATCTCAAGCCGCTCGACCCCTACCTCGCCAAGTGGAAGGACTGGGACCAGTTCATCGACACGGCGAAGGCCGCGGCCCGGGCCGAGGACGGAAAGACGTACGGCGTCCCGGACGGCACCGACACCCGGGGCCTCTGGTTCGACAAGGGCATCTTCAAGAAGGCGGGCCTGCCCGCGAACTGGCAGCCGAAGACCTGGGACGACGTCCTCGCCGCCGCCCGCACGATCAAGCAGAAGGTCCCCGACGTCACGCCCCTCAACATCTACACCGGCAAACCGGCCGGCGAGGCGGCGACGATGCAGGGCTTCGAGATGCTCCTGTACGGGACGGGCGACGGCATGTCGGATCCCCTGCACGACAAGGGGACCAAGAAGTGGATCGCCGGCGGCCAGGGCTTCAAGGACGCCCTCGGATTCGTCCACACCGTGTACCAGGAGAAGCTGGGCACGGACGTCTCCCAGGCCCTCGACCCCAACATCCAGACGATCGTGCGCGGTGAGCTGCTTCCCAAGGGCAAGCTCGCCATCGACCTCGACGGCTCCTGGCTCCCGCAGGACTGGCTGCAGGGCAGCGGCCACGAATGGCCCGAGTGGTCGAAGGAGCTGGGCCTCGCGTACATGCCCACCCAGCACGGCCAGGCGCCGGGCAAGGTGAGCATGTCGGGCGGCTGGACCTGGTCGGTCCCCGCCAAGGCGGGCAATCCGGACCTGGCCTTCAAGTTCATCCAGACGATGCAGACCAAGGCGAACGCGCAGAAGTGGTACATCGCCAACTCCGGCATCGCGGTGCGCAAGGACGTGGCGTCGGACCCGTCGTACGTGAAGGCGCAGCCCGGCATCAAGTTCTTCACCGACCTGGTGAGCAGTACGCACTACCGGCCGGCGTATCCGGCGTACCCCAAGGTGTCGACCGCCATCCAGGAGGCCATGGAGAGTGTGACCACGGGTGACGCGTCCGTGGAGAAGGCGGCGAGCGGCTACGACGAGGCGCTCAAGGCGGCGACGAACAATCAAGTGGTCCAGAAGTGAGCGATCCGCACCGCTCGCTGGCCCGTGCGCTGCCGGTGGTCCCCGCCGTGGTCCTGCTGCTGCTCTTCCTGGCGGGCCCGATCGCCTACTGCGCGTACATCGCCTTCACGGACCTGCAACTCACGGGCCAGGCCCACTCGTCGTTCGTCGGCTTCGCCAACTTCCGTACGGCGTTCGGGGACGAGGCCTTCCTCAACGCCGTCTGGCTGACACTCGTGTTCACCGTACTGTCCTCACTGGTCGGCCAGAACACGCTGGGGCTCGCCCTGGCGTCGCTCATGCAGCGGGCCTCGAAGCCGGTCCGTACCCTGACGGGCGGGATCGTGGTCACAGCGTGGGTGCTGCCGGAGGTGGTGGCGGGCTTTCTGCTCTACGCCTTCTTCCGCAAGGAAGGCACGCTGAACGCGATCCTCGACTGGCTCCGGCTGCCGTCCCAGAACTGGCTCTACACGCTTCCGATCCTGGCCGTGTCGTTCGCGAACGTGTGGCGGGGGACGGCGTTCTCCATGCTGGTCTACTCGGCGGCGCTGAACGAGATCCCGAAGGAGATCACGGAGGCGGCGCAGGTGGACGGGGCGGGCGGCGCACGCCGAATGTGGCACATCACGCTGCCGATGATCCGCCGCTCCATCGGCACGAACCTGATGCTGAACACGCTCCAGACGCTGTCGGTCTTCGGGCTGATCTGGGTGATGACGAGGGGCGGGCCGGGGAACAAGAGCCAGACCCTGCCCCTGTTCATGTACGAACAGGCCTTCCAGAACAGCATGATCGGGTACGGGACGGCGGTGGCACTGTTGCTGCTGCTGGTCGGTTCGGTGTTCTCGATCATGTACATGCGGCTGCTGCGGACGGAGGTCTGACGTGGCATCCACGCTCGTCTCCCGCCGTGCGGGCCGGCGTCTGGCGGCCGACGCCGGCCTGCTCGTGGCGGCCGCGGCGTTCGCCCTGCCGCTCGTGTGGGTGGCCCTGTCCTCGGTGGACCCGCACGCGGATCTGCGGGTGAAGGCCCCGGACGGCGTCACCCTGGACAACTTCGACGCGGTCCTGAAACCCGACATCACATTCACCCCGTTGCTCAACAGCCTGATCCTGTGCGGCGGGGGGACACTGCTGACCGTGGTCTGCGCGGCGCTCGCCGCGTATCCGCTGTCGCGCTTCAGGTCCCGGCTGAACCGGCCGTTCCTGCTGACGATCCTGTTCGCGACCAGCCTGCCGATCACAGCGATCATGGTGCCGGTGTACGCGCTGTTCGTTCAGGTGAACCTGATCGACACGGTGCAGGGCACGATCCTGTTCTTCGCCGCCTCTCAACTCCCCTTCGCCATCTGGCTGATGAAGAACTTCATGGACGGCGTCCCGAAGGAGTTGGAAGAGGCGGCGTGGACGGACGGCGCTAACTGGTTCCAGTCCCTGGTCCGCATCGTGCTGCCGCTGATGGGGCCGGGGGTCGCGGTGGTGACGGTGTTCTCGTTCGTGGTGATGTGGGGCAACTTCTTCGTGCCGTTCATGCTGCTGCTCACCCCGGACCAGATGCCGGCGTCGGTGAGCATCAACGAGTTCTTCGGCAACCGCGGCATGGTGGCGTACGGGCAGTTGGCGGCGTTCTCGATCATCTACTCGACGCCGGTGATCCTGCTGTATGTGCTCGTCGCGCGCCGGCTGGGTGGCGGGTTCGCGTTGGGCGGGGCGGTCAAGGGGTGACGGCGGGCGACCTGCGAGGTGCGCAGGGAGCCCGCTCACCTCGCGGGTCGCCCCCGCTCCCCCAGGTATCGCGCGGCCCCGGGCGGCCGACAATCGCCGGCCGGTCCCCCACCGGCGGCCGCTGCCGCCCGGGGGCCGGCGGCTCCGTCAGAACACCGACTCTGCCTCGTCCATCCGGTCCTTCGGCACCGTCTTCAGCTCGGTGACCGCCTCGGCCAGCGGCACCATCAGCACGTCCGTGCCCCGCAGTGCCGTCATCTTGCCGAACTCCCCGCGGTGCGCCGCCTCGACCGCGTGCCAGCCGAAGCGGGTCGCGAGCACCCGGTCGTACGCGGTCGGGGTGCCGCCACGCTGGACGTGGCCGAGGATGACCGGCTTGGCCTCCTTGCCGAGCCGCCTCTCCAGCTCGTACGCCAGCGCCGTACCGATGCCCTGGAACCGCTCGTGGCCGTACTGGTCGATCTCGCCCTTGCCGTAGTCCATGGTGCCCTCGGCGGGGTGCGCGCCCTCGGCGACGCAGACCACCGCGAACTTCTTGCCGCGGGCGAAGCGCTCCTCGACCATCTTGACCAGGTCGGCCGGGTCGAAGGGGCGCTCGGGGAGGCAGATGCCGTGGGCGCCTGCCGCCATGCCGGACTCCAGCGCGATCCAGCCGGCGTGGCGGCCCATGACCTCCACGACCATCACGCGCTGATGGGACTCGGCCGTCGTCTTCAGGCGGTCCATCGCCTCGGTGGCCACCGTCACCGCCGTGTCAAAACCGAAGGTGCGGTCCGTGGAGGAGATGTCGTTGTCGATCGTCTTGGGGACACCGACCACGGGCAGGCCCGCGTCCGACAGCATCCGGGCGGCCGTCAGCGTGCCCTCGCCGCCGATCGGGATCAGGGCGTCGATGCCGAAGTCGCGGATCATGTCCGAGGCGTTCTCACAGGCCTCGCGCAGCCGGTCGCGCTCCAGACGGGAAGAGCCGAGAATGGTGCCGCCGAGGGCCAGGATGCCGCTGACGGCGTCCAGGTCGAGGGTGCGGTAGTGGCCGTCGAGCAGACCCCGGTAGCCGTCCTCGAAGCCGATCACCTCGTCGCCGTACTGCGCCACCGCACGGTGCACGACCGACCGGATCACTGCGTTCAGGCCCGGGCAGTCGCCGCCTGCGGTGAGTACTCCGATGCGCATCGTGCTGTGTCTCCTGCTCGCTGTAGATACCGGTGAGCCAATCCGATTGTTTCACGGCCCACAGACGGATGCCGCTCCCGCACACCCCCTGCCGACCCACCCCGGCCCCGGGGGACCTGACGGGCGCCTTATCCAGCGCCAGAGGTATTGTCAAGGGGGTTCTGTTCACCCTCGCGGGGGGATTTCGCGAGCCACGGAACCCCATAAAAACATCTTGAATCGGTCGAAGGCGCCCGTGCCATCCCTCGACGCACGAGAGGGCGCAGAGCGACCCGCGGGCCGCCCGAGCCCCTGCCCGCCACCCCACCCGAGAGACGGAACGGAGAGCACGCGTGACGCGCAGCGTGTACGTGACCGGGATCGACCGCGGCGACGGCCGCCAGGTCGTCGAGCTGGGAGTCATGGAGCTCCTGACCCGGCAGGTCGACCGGGTCGGCGTCTTCCGCCCCCTCGTCCACGACAGCCCCGACCGTCTCTTCGAGCTGCTGCACACCCGGTACCGGCTGTCGCAGGACCCGGCGACCGCGCACGGGATGGACTACCACGAGGCGTCCACGCTCCAGGCCGAGCGCGGCACCGACGAGCTGGTGTCCACCCTCGTCGACCGCTTCCACGCGGTGGCCCGCGACTACGAGGTCGTCCTCGTCCTCGGCTCCGACTTCGCCGACACCCAGCTCCCCGACGAGCTGTCCCTCAACGCCCGGCTCGCCAACGAGTTCGGGGCGTCGGTGATCCCGGTCGTGGGCGGGCGCGAGCAGGCCCATGATTCCGTGCGGGCCGAGGTGCGCAACGCCTATCGCGCCTACCACACGCTCGGCTGCGATGTGCTCGCCATGGTCGCCAACCGGGTCGCGGCCGAGGACCGGGACGAGATCGCCGGGCGGCTCGACTCCCTGCTCCCCGTCCCCTGTTACGTCCTTCCCGACGACCCGGCCCTGTCCGCGCCCACGGTCGCGCAGATAGCCCAGGCCCTCGACGCCCGCGTCATCCTCGGTGACGACGCGGGGCTCGCGCGGGACGCCCTCGACTTCGTCTTCGGCGGCGCCATGCTGCCGAACCTCCTGGGTGCCCTCACCCCGGGATGCCTGGTGGTGACCCCGGGCGACCGCGCCGACCTCGTCGTCGGGTCGCTGGCGGCCCACAGCGCGGGCAACCCGCCGATCGCCGGTGTCCTGCTCACCCTGAACGAGGTCCCCGGCGCCGAGATCCTCTCCCTCGCCGACCGCCTCGCCCCGGGCACCCCGGTCCTCTCGGTGCCCGGCAACAGCTTCCCCACCGCCGCCCGGCTGTTCTCCCTGGAGGGGAAGTTGAACGCGGCCACTCCGCGCAAGGCGGAGCGTGCGCTCGGGCTCTTCGAGCGGTACATCGACACCGCCGGCCTGCTGGATCGGGTGTCCGCCCCGAGCAGCGACCGGGTCACGCCGATGATGTTCGAGCACAAGCTGCTGGAGCGGGCCCGCGCCGACAAGCGCCGCGTGGTGCTCCCCGAGGGCACCGAGGAGCGCGTGCTGCACGCCGCCGAGGTGCTGCTGCGCCGCGGCGTCTGCGACCTGACGCTGCTCGGTCCCCTGGACGGGATCCGCAAGAAGGCCGCCGACCTCGGCATCGACCTCGGCGACTCCCAGCTGATCGACCCGGCCACCTCCGGGCTGCGCGAGACCTTCGCCGAGAAGTACGCCCGGCTGCGCGCCCACAGGGGCGTCACGATGGAGCTGGCGTACGACATCGTCGCCGACGTGAACTACTTCGGCACCCTCATGGTCGAGGAGGGCCTCGCCGACGGCATGGTGTCCGGGGCCGTGCACTCCACGGCCGCCACCATCCGGCCGGCCTTCGAGATCATCAAGACCAGGCCCGACGCGAAGATCGTCAGCTCGGTCTTCTTCATGTGCCTCGCCGACAAGGTGCTCGTCTACGGCGACTGCGCCGTGAACCCCGACCCCGACGCCGAGCAGCTCGCCGACATCGCCCTCCAGTCGGCCACCACCGCCCGGCAGTTCGGGGTGGAGCCGCGGATCGCGATGCTGTCGTACTCGACCGGCACCTCCGGCTCGGGCGCCGATGTCGACAAGGTGCGCGAGGCCACCGAGCTGGTGCGGCTGCGCGACAGCGATCTGATGATCGAGGGCCCCATCCAGTACGACGCCGCGGTCGAGCCCAGTGTCGCGGCGACCAAGCTCCCGGGCTCGCAGGTCGCCGGGCAGGCGTCCGTGCTCGTCTTCCCGGACCTCAACACCGGCAACAACACCTACAAGGCCGTGCAGCGCTCGGCCGGTGCGATCGCCGTGGGCCCCGTTCTGCAGGGCCTGCGCAAGCCCGTCAACGACCTCTCCCGGGGCGCTCTCGTCCAGGACATCGTCAACACGGTCGCCATCACGGCGATCCAGGCCCAGATCCCCACCGAGAAGGCAGCAGCCCTGTGAGCAAGACCCGCGTCCTCGTCCTCAACTCCGGCTCCTCGTCGGTGAAGTACCAGCTGCTGGACATGCGCGACAACAGCCGGCTCGCCGTGGGCATCGTCGAGCGCATCGGCGAGCAGACGTCGCGGATCAAGCACGCCGCGCTCGCCACGGGCGGCAGCCATGAGCAGAACGGGCCGATCGCCGACCACCAGGCGGCCCTCAAGGCGGTCGCCGAGGAGCTGGCCAAGGACGGCCTCGGGCTCGACTCGCCCCAGCTGGCGGCCGTCGGCCACCGGGTGGTGCACGGTGGCATGTTCTTCACCGAGCCCACCGTCGTGGACGACGAAGTGCTCACCGAGATCGAGCGGCTGATCCCCGTCGCGCCGCTGCACAACCCGGCCAATCTCACCGGCATCCGTACGGCCATGGCACTGCGCCCCGACCTGCCCCAGGTCGCCGTCTTCGACACGGCGTTCCACGCGACGATGCCGGAGTACGCGGCCCGCTACGCGATCGACGTGAAGCTCGCGGACCGGCACCGGGTCCGGCGCTACGGGTTCCACGGGACCTCGCACGCCTATGTGTCCCGGAAGACCGCGAAGCTGCTGGGCAAGGCGCCCGAAGAAGTCAACGTCATCGTGCTGCATCTGGGCAACGGCGCGTCCGCCTCCGCGGTCAGGGGCGGCCGGTGCGTGGACACCTCCATGGGGCTCACCCCGCTGGAGGGGCTGGTGATGGGGACGCGCTCCGGGGACCTGGATCCCGCCGTCATCTTCCATTTGGAGCGCGTTGGCGGAATGTCCATGGACGAGATCGACACTCTCCTCAACAAGAGGAGCGGTCTGTTCGGTCTGTGCGGCGACAACGACATGCGGGAAATTCAGCGCAGGATCGACGAGGGCGACACGCAGGCCCGGCTCGCTTTCGACATCTACATCCATCGGCTGAAGAAGTACATCGGCGCCTACTACGCGGTACTCGGCAGGGTGGACGCGATCGCCTTCACGGCCGGGGTGGGCGAGAACGCGGCCCCGGTGCGGGAGGCTGCCGTCGCGGGCCTCGAGGAACTGGGCCTGGCGGTGGACGGCGCCCTGAACGCCGCAGGCGGCGACGAGCCGCGGCTGATCTCGCCCGCCGGCGCGCGGGTGGCGGTCGCCGTGGTGCCCACGGACGAGGAACTGGAGATCGCCACACAGACCTACGCACTGGTCGGAAAGGGCAACTGAACCATTTCGATCGGCTCTCGCCTGAGCACCGGCCCGCCCGTTTGTACTTTCCGCCAGACGGAATATTCCGCAGCGAAACAAACCGATAGGATCGCCCCCATGCGCCGTTCGAAAATCGTCTGCACTCTCGGCCCAGCGGTCGACTCCCACGAAATGCTCGTCTCGCTGATCGAAGCCGGCATGAACGTGGCCCGCTTCAATTTCAGCCACGGCTCGCACGAAGAGCACGAAGCACGGTACGTACGCCTGCGCGCCGCCGCCGCCGAAGCGGGCAAGGCCATCGGTGTCCTCGCCGATCTGCAGGGCCCGAAGATCCGTCTGGAGACCTTCGCGGAGGGTCCGGTCGAGCTGGTGCGCGGTGACGCGTTCACCGTCACCGTCGAGGACGTCCCGGGCGACAAGCACATCTGCGGTACGACGTACAAGGGGCTGCCGGGCGACGTCTCCAAGGGTGACCCGATCCTCATCAACGACGGCAACGTCGAGCTGAAGGTCACGGACGTCGAGGGCCCCCGGGTGAAGACGATCGTCATCGAGGGCGGCGTCATCTCCGACCACAAGGGCATCAACCTGCCCGGCGCGGCGGTGAACGTCCCGGCGCTGTCGGAGAAGGACATCGACGACCTGCGGTTCGCGCTGCGTATGGGCTGCGACATGGTCGCGCTGTCGTTCGTGCGGGACGCCAACGACGTCAAGGACGTCCACCGGATCATGGACGAGGAGGGCCGGCGCGTCCCGGTCATCGCCAAGGTGGAGAAGCCGCAGGCGGTGGCGAACATGGAGGACGTCGTGATGGCGTTCGACGGCGTGATGGTCGCCCGCGGCGACCTGGCCGTCGAGTATCCGCTCGAGAAGGTCCCGATGGTGCAGAAGCGGCTCATCGAGCTGTGCCGCCGCAACGCCAAGCCGGTGATCGTGGCGACCCAGATGATGGAGTCGATGATCACCAACTCCCGTCCGACCCGCGCCGAGGCCTCCGACGTGGCCAACGCCATCCTGGACGGCACCGACGCGGTCATGCTGTCGGCCGAGTCGAGCGTGGGGGCGTACCCGATCGAGACGGTCAAGACGATGTCGAAGATCGTCCAGGCGGCCGAGGAGGAGCTGCTGTCCAAGGGCCTGCAGCCGCTCGTCCCGGGCAAGAAGCCGCGCACGCAGGGCGGTTCGATGGCGCGTGCGGCCGCGGAGATCGCGGACTTCCTGGGCGGCAAGGGCCTGGTCGCCTTCACCAAGTCCGGTGACACCGCCCGCCGGCTCTCCCGCTACCGGGCCTGCCAGCCGATCCTGGCGTTCACCACGGACGAGTCCACCCGCAACCAGCTGGCGCTGAGCTGGGGCGTGGAGTCGCACGTCGTGCCGTTCGTGAACAGCACCGACGAGATGGTCGAGCTGGTGGACCAGGAGCTGACGCGGCTCAAGAGGTTCAACGACGGCGACATCGTGGTCATCACCGCCGGCTCCCCGCCCGGGGTCCCCGGCACCACGAACATGGTCCGCGTCCACCACCTGGGCGAGGGCCACCGCAGCTGACGCCGTGCACGGCTCGTGCGACACGAGGGCCCCCCCCCCCCGCGGCGCGGGGGGGCCCGCGCGCCCACACCAGTGACCGCAAGAATTTAAAAAACTAACACCAAAAAAAAAAAAAAAAAAAAAA
>NZ_JBSFJX010000141.1:0-20278 GCF_053598275.1 Streptomyces sp. NPDC001156
GAACTCGCTCGCCGACTACCTCGCCAAGATCTCCCCACCCGGAACTGAAACAAGCTAAATACTTAGACTCGCCATTTCCGGCGCGTCACACTAGGACAGCGAGGCCGGTGAGCGCCTCGCCCAGTGAGTGGGTCCGCGGTTCCTTCCCCGCGGCCGGTCCCCCAGGGAGTGGGACGTGCCGGAGGGTGCCTGCGAGGTCGCTCACATGGATCCACCCTGCGGCGTGGTCAATGGCCAGGCCAATGGCCTCGCAGAACCCGTCCGCGAGAATCTCGGGTGGCGTGCTGCGGCACCCTGACGCGGGAATCGGCGCTCGGTTCAGGGTGTTGCCGGCCGGCGGGGCACCGCGATCGGTCCAGTAGAGGTACCCGTTACAGAGCTCCAGGTCAATGGGCTCGGGCAGGCCGTCCCACAGCACCTCGATGTCGCTGCGCTGCTTCGGGCTCTCCCCTGGCGCCAAGGCCAACGGCGCACGCAGTATGCGTCCCTGGCCGCCTTTAGCAGGCCCTTTCTCGGACCAGTACAGGTAACCAGCGGTCGTGTCGACGGCAACGCCGACACACTGGTCGAGGATCCCGCGGCTACCGTCGTTGACGACGAGGTCGGTCAGGTCGCTGCCGTCGAGGCGGGCGCGGGTGACCCGGCAGCCCTCGCGGTCCCCCCAGTACAGCCAGGTGCCGTCGCTGGTGAGCTGCTTACCCGTTGTGATCGCCCCGGTCGCGACGATGTCTCGGGGCGTGCAGTCCGCACGCCCATCGACGGCCAAGGCATGCAATCCCCCGTTGTGCCGACTGTAGTCCTCGGCGGCCTCACCGGTGCCGAGTTCGGATCGGGCGAGCGGCTCACCCATGGTGGTCCAGTAGATTGTGTCGCCGACCACGACAATGCCGTCTGGGCGGGCGCCGGTCCGCACGGTGAGGATCTCGACGACGCCGGTGAGGGGATCGACCTTCAGGATGCGCCCGGTGAAGATGCCGAGGGCCAGCACACTGCTCATCATCGGGTCACCGCCATTCGGGGCGGTGGGAGCCGCGCGGGATCAGCGGATAGGTGTAGTAGCCCGGGGTCTGCGACATCCGGATCTGCTCGGTGACGCCACGGTAGCGGCCGAGCGGAGTGTCGGCGGTGAACGTCTCGGGGTCGAGATACTCGTGACCGAGGACCTTCCCCGCGACCTCGGCGGAGTACGCCTTGTCGAAGGTGCCGAGTTGCAGCATCCACAGCGCGGTGCGGGTGAGGGACGCCGTGACCTTGTACGAACCGCCCTCCGTGGCACTCCGGATGAGGGCGCGCAGGATGCCGAGCTGAAGGAACCAGGCGGTGATGTAGTCATTGACGACAGGCACCGCGGGCAGGCTTGGGACGCCGTTGTCGCCTTCCTTGAGCATGACGCCCGTGAGGCTGCCGGCGGTCTGGTCGAAGCCGACCCGGTTGGCCCACGGACCGGTCTCTCCGTTGAGGTTGACGCTCGCGTGGATGATGCCGGGCCTGATCTGGGCGGCGGTGACGGCATCGAGGCCGTGGCGGGCCAGGTAGCCGGGGCGGCGGTTGGCGTAGAACACGTCCGCGTCGTGCAGCAGGCCGCGCATGACCGCGGTGTCCTCGGGACGGTGCAGATCAAGCATCGTTGAACGGACACCGATGTTGGAGGTGCAGTAGAGCCGCGGTATCTCGTACTCGTCGGGGTCCCAGACGTTGAGGACGTCGGCGCCGTGCAGTGCCATAGCGCGGCCCGCGCCGGCGCCGGCGATGATGTGCGCCCGGCCCAGCACCCGGATGCCGTCCAGCGGCGTGACGGCATCGGGCGTGAACGGCTCGGGGGCCGAGTCACCGATTTTCTCGACCACGACCGGCGGCATCGAAGCGAGGACATCTCTGTACTGCTCGGTGGCGATCAGTTCCTCGGTCGTGCGCAGCATCGGCATGATCACGCCGGCTTCCTCGCCGGCCTGCTCCAGGTCGTCGGCCTTCCACGTCGCGATGGCCTTGGCGACTTGCTCGACCCGCTCCGGAACGCCGAGGAGGGCGGCGGTGTCGTTGCGGAGCTTGGGATAGGGGCCCATCGGATGCACCCACCGGTCATCGGCCGTGTGGTAGAAGGCATTGGTTGCGAACGCGTCGTCGATCCGGGCAGGATCGTCCATCGGGTAGCCGTTGAGGAGCTCCCACTTCTGGTCGTAGAAGGGGCACAGTCGGTGCGGGGCGACCCGCAACTCCATGGCGATGTCCTGGCCCCGGCCCCCGCGCATCTGCCAGATCTTGGCAATGGCCACGGACTTGGCCGCGAGAGCGATCGCGGTGCCGCCGGCGAGACGGAGCGCGCCGGGCAGGATGGGGTCGGCGCCGATGAAGTCGACGGCGCCGCCGGCGTCTGCCTCGCCGAGGTCGACGGTGGCCAGGAGTTCACGCAGATGCAGGTGCGGATCGAAGTCATCGTTTGTGGCGGGCGGGGCCAGCAGCCGATCAATCTGGTTCGGGGTCTTTATCACATTGCTCCTTCTGTGGTGGCACAACTGGAGTCGAGGGCTGCGCCTACGGCGCGTATGCGCCGGTGGCGGCGGTCGCCCGGCCGTTCGACTGCCTGCGGGCCGGCGCCCTACGTCTCCTCGACCTGGGCGACGACCTGGTCCGTCACACTTCGCTTAGTGCGGCTGACGTCCAGGTACAGCGGGGCCATGCCCGATATGTTTCGGTACTCGCTCACACGCAGGAGTTTCGCGGGAGACTCGATCTCAATGAGATCGGCACCCAGATCTCAGAGGACCCGGTCCGCGTAGTAGGCCCATGGCCACGGTCGAGTGGTGAAGGGCCCGCACACCGTGCAGCGGCCCGGTGGTGCGTGTGTCCGCCAGTGTCACGTCCTTCCACGCCCTGAGCAGGCACCGTGAAGAACGGTAATCACGAATATCGGACAACGGAATTATCGTGTTGCTAATAGCGGTGTGACCGCAGCAGTCACACCATGCCGCCGCGCATCCCGGAAACCGGCGAGCAAAACCCCGGCAGATGTAGATCGGGAACTGTCACGTTGTCGGAAATGGGTATCTGACGGATGGGATGGTGGCGGCTCTGGATTAGCCGCGGTCCCACATACCTAGTTTGGAAGACGGCGTATGTGGCCCCTGGTCGACCTGCTCAGACTCGGACCTGGGAGAGAGCCAATCCGGGCCCGTCGTTCCCTGCGGCTCCCCGCTGTCCCCTCGGAACGGTCCCGCAGGGGGCGCGATGAACCTCTCGATGCGAACTACGGACGGGGTGGCCGCTGAGGTCTGCTGGGCACGCCACACGGCCGCCTGGGGCCGCCGGCGATCGGGAGTGGTTCCGGTGGTTGCGGTACTTCCCTGCTGTACAGCACTCGCGCTGACCGCCGCTTCAGGAGATCGATCGATCCTCGGCACCCCTCGGGGAGTCACCCGGTGGCCATGTCAGACCGCCTAGGAGTGTTGACGTCCGGCGCCGCTGATGTCACTCGTGGATGTCAGAACGGTGCAACCGCGTGCGCTCGCTGGCACTATGGCCCCGTGGTTGACCTGGAACGCATCCAAACAGAGACCGTGGTGTACTTCCGAGCACTCGATGAGGACGCCACCCTGCGGCACCACTTCCGACACGCTGACGAGGAGGGCGGCCTCTGGTACCTCGAGGCCGTACCCGACCGCGGCGAGTTGATCGTCATCAAGCAAGCCGAGCTGACTTCGGCCGGCCAGCTCCACAAGTACAGCCGGGAGCACCTGGAGGACGAGCACGGCGGCCTGACAGACCAAGCGATCGATCCCGAAGAGGATCCGCTGGAGGCCATCCCGGCCGAAGAGTTCCAACGGGTGTGGACTCGGTGAGCGCGCCGCTTGAGGAGGGAGGTTTGGTCGTCGCAGGCGCGACCTGCGGATTCCCTACTTGCATGGACTCGGGCGACACCTACCTCTGCGGACCCTGATCCCCGTGAGACCCCGCCCGTTCTGGAATGGACGTGGCAGGGGTCGGCCAACGGCGGACGTCCTGGCTGTGCTGGACCGCAGGTTCTGGGCTGGGCGGAGGACCGGTTCGTCAGGTCGACGGTGAGAGTTGCCGAGGTTGTTGGTGATAGTGGCCAAAGAGCCGTGGACCTCCGCTCGCTTGAACGGGTTGGAGTCCAGCAACGACACCAGCCACACCAGGCTCCTGAACGCGGCTCGATCGCACGCCACCGATCACCAGCAAGAATCGTCTGCCGCCTAACGCCGCATTCCCCGACGGACGCGGTTCGTGGCAACAGCCTCACCGCCTGGAACGGCAGATCGCTGTGCAGCCCGCCGTCGCCCGGACGACGCTACAGGCGACGGTACGCCCGAGCTCGTCGTCGCCCCGCAGCGGACCGCTTCGCCCAGCGGAGCGGGACTATCGTTGAACACGTGGAAATGCTGCATTTGCGCTATTTTGTCGCAGTTGCCGAGGAGCTGAACTTCTCGGCCGCGGCCCGACGGCTCCACATGGCGACGTCGCCTTTGAGCCAGCGCATCAGGGACCTGGAGCGGGAACTCGGGCAGCGGCTGTTCGAACGCGATACACATAGCGTCTCGCTCACTCCGGCCGGCTCGGCGCTCCTTCCGATCGCCCGCGATGTGCTCGACCAGTTCAGCTCCATCCCCTGGCGACTGCGTGAGGCGACCCAGGTACAGCGCAGCACCGTGCTCATCGGTATTCCCCCGGGACTTCACCCCGCACTCCGGTCAAGGGTCAGCGCGCTCACCGAACGCATCCGGGAGCGGTTCGAGCTCCGGCGCTGGCCCGGCACCACTCCGGCCTTGGTGGCCGGTGTCCGCGAGGGCAGACTGGCGCTCGCGCTGGCCCGTATGCCGTTCAGCGACCCGGCCCTGGAGCAGGTGCGCGTGATGTCGGAGGCCATGGGTGCGGCGGTGCCGGCCGATCGGTTCGCCGGGCGGGAGTCTGTCGCCCTCGCCGATCTGGGGGACCTCGCGTACGTCGCCCCGCCCAAGGATGTGAGGCCGGCGTATTTCGACGTGCTCGACAGCGCGTTGGCGGACCTCGGAATCCGGAATCGCCTCGATCTCACCGACACGGGTTACGCCGGGATATCCGAAGTGGTTTCGGGCGGCATAGCTTTCAGTATTTCCATTCTTGCGCCGGAAAGTCCGATGCGCGAATATCGACTGGAAGACGTGACGGTACTGCCGTTCACGGACTTCCATCCTCAGTTGGACACTGCTCTGGTATGGCGCCACGACCGCGCCTGCGGCGACTTGAAGGACCTGATAGTCGCCGCGCGTGAGGTTTTTGACGAGCCCGTCCTTCGTTGATTGAATCCTCGGAAAATGCCACCGGGTGCATTCCGATAAATGGTGTGACCACTACGGTCACACCATTGTTCCGGTTTTGATAATTCCGTCTTCTGTCGCTCCTCGCTACGTTAGTTGTTAAGTGCAATGAGACAGCATGAAGGGGATGGAACGATGGCGAAATCCTTCGTTGCGGAGCCGCTCGACGGGGTACGCGTGATCGACCTGCCGACCGTGGTGATGGGCCGGTACACGGCCCAGATCCTCGGCGACCTCGGCGCCGATGTAATCAAGATCGACTCTCTCTCCGGCACCATACGGGTGGGCCGCTATCGCGTCACGCCGGGCATGACCGCCCTCGACACCGCCGTCGGCCGCACCCCCGTCGTCGAACGCCAGCGGTGGCCCCGGCCGCTACCGCCACATCACCGAGCACATCGGCCGGTCCGTGGCACAGATGGACCTCGGTGAGCCCTCGCAGGACCCCGATGACCAGGAGCGAGTCGTCCAAGCCGTGGAGAAGGCATATGCCTCCACGCCGTACACCGAACTCGCCGAAGCCCGCGACCGGGAGCAACTCGCCGTCCTGGCCGCCCTGGAGAACACCCGTCGCAACAAGAACCAGAAGGAGAACTGACATGACTGCCGACAGCACCCCCCTCAGGCAGCTCGACGACGCACTGGCCGCCGACTTCTACCAATACGAAGCGCTGCTTCCGGACGACGAGCGTAAGATCCTGCTCAAGGCCCGCACCCTTATGCGCGAAGAGGTCAAGCCGCTGGTCAACGAGGCCTGGAGCAAGGCCGAGTTGCCCGAGGAGCTGATCAACAAATTCCGCGGCAGCGACCTGAACGCCCTGGCCTACGAGGGCTACGGCGAGCACCAGCCAGCCGTCAGCCACCTGCTCGACGGCATGATCTCCATGGAGATGTGCCGCACCGACGCCTCGGTCTCGACCTTCTTCGGCGTTCACAACGGGCTCGGTTTCTACTCCATCTACTACGGCGGCGACCAGGAACAGCGCGACAGGTTCCTGCCCGCCATGGCCACGATGGAGAAGATCGGCGCCTTCGCCCTGACCGAACCCCTCGGCGGCTCGGATGTCTCCGGCGGTATGCGCACCACCGCGAAGCGTGAGGGCGACACCTGGATCGTCAACGGCGCCAAGAAGTGGATAGGCAACGCCACTTTCGCCGACTACGTCGTGGTCTTCGCCCGGGACGTCGACGACAACAGGGTGAAGGCCTTCGTTGTCGAGAAGGGCACCCCCGGCTTCAAGCCCGAGAAGATCGAAGGCAAGATCTCGCTGCGGATCGTGCAGAACGCCGAGATCACCCTGACCGACGTCCGCGTACCGGAAGCCAACCGGCTGCAGAACATCAAGAGCTTTCGCGACGTCGCCGAGCTCCTGCGCCTGACCCGCAGCGGAGTCGCCTGGATGGCCCTGGGCGTCATGATCGGCGCCTACGAACTGGCACTCGACTACGCCAAGGAGCGCATCGCCTTCGGCCGCCCCATCGCCAAGTTCCAGCTGGTACAGGACCTCCTCGTCAAGAGCCTGGGCAACATCACCGCCTGCTGGGGCATGCTGATCCAGCTCGCCCGGCTGCAGGACCAGGGCATCTTCCGCGACGATCACGCCTCGCTGGCCAAGCAGTTCGTCGCCGCCCGCACGCGCGAGGTCGTCGCCTGGAGCCGCGAGATCTTCGGCGGCAACGGCATCCTCCTCGACTACGACGTCGCCCGGTTCTTCGCCGACGCCGAGGCCGTCTACTCCTACGAGGGCACCCACCAGATGCAGACCCTCATCGTCGGCAAGTCCATCACCGGCCACAGTGCCTTCGTGGGATGACGGCGATGACTACCGAATCCATCTTCACCGGGCTGAAGGTCCTCGACGCATCGACCTTCATCGCCGCACCGGCCGCAGCCACCATGCTCTCCGACTTCGGAGCCGACGTCATCAAGATCGAACCGCCGGGGCCTGGCGACCCGCAGCGGCTGCTGAGTTCCGTGCCGCCCAGCCCCCGGGCACAGGCCAACTACGGCTGGCACCTCGCCAACCGCAACAAGCGCGGGATGGTGATCAACCTGAAGTCCCCCGCGTCCACTGAGGTCCTCAAGCGCCTCGTCCAGTGGGCCGACGTGGTGATCACCAACTTCCCGCACGGCACGCGCGAGAAGCTGCACCTCGGCTACGAAGAGGTCTCGGGGTGGAACCCGAAGGTCATCTACGCCGACCTCACCGGCTTCGGGGATGCTGGGGCCGACGCCAGGCTGCCGGGCTTCGACCTGACCGCCTTCTGGTCGCGCAGCGGGCTGTTGGCCTCCACCCGGGATGCGGGAGCCGCGCCCACGGTGCCGGTCTGGGGCAGCGGCGACTACACGACGGCGACCGCGATCTACGGGGCGATCGTGACCGGCCTTTACCACCGCGAACGGACCGGACAAGGCATCAGCGTTGGAACGTCACTGCTCGCCACGGGCGTCTGGGCCACGGGAACACTCGTCGCTGGCGCACTCGCCAACGGCACACCGTTCGAGCTCCACGACCGGACCGCACCGGTGAACGCGCTGACCAACCCCTACCGGACCGCGGACGGCCGGTGGTTGATGCTGGCCAACGGAACCGCGCAGTGGCCGGCACTGGCGCGAGCCATCGGGCACCTCGAACTGATCGAGGATCCCCGCTTCACGGATCCCGAGGGCTTCACCAAGCACGCCGCCGCCCTGACCGAGCTGCTCGACGCCGAGTTCCGCTCACGGCCCTTCGCCCACTGGAATGACGCCCTGGACCGGGAACGCGTCATCTACGGCCTCATCCAGACACCCGAGGAGGCCGCGCAGGACCCACAACTGCGCGCGAACGACATCGTCGTACCCCTGGAAGGAGTCAGCGAGCTGAACTACACCATCAACAGCCCCGTCAACGTCCGAGGGATTCCGAAGGTGCCGGCGAAGCGAGCGCCTGACCAGGGCGAGCACAACGACGAGATCCTCGCCGAGCTGGGATTCGGCCCCGCCGAGACCGCCCGGCTGCGCGCCCAGGGAGCGATCCCCGGCACGACGGAAAGGGAGGCCGCCTGATGAGCACGGCGCCCGAAGCGGCCGACACGGTGCCCCACGAGCGCCGCGGCGACACACCGCCCGACACCGCCAACCGGCCAGGGCACAGGAACGCAGCCGACCGCGCGAGACGTCGCCGATGACACGAACGTTGCGGAGCGCCTTCGGATGGCGGCAGACCGTGAACTTGGGGATCTCCCCGCGGTCGGCTGACAAGCCGCACTCCCGCAGCCCAGGTCCCGCGCACGGTCTAAACCGTCGTGGCCTGAGTCACCGTGGGTTCAAATCCCCCAACCACTACGCAGGTTGAAGGTCCCTGACCAGCAACGTAGGTCAGGGGCCTTCGCCGTGCGCGATCCTTGTTGATGACCGCGATTCTCCGTGAGTTCCCGGCCTAATGGGCACGGATGGGGCACGGCCGCGCACAGGCTTTGAGATCGGCCCGCATCCTTATCAGGTAGATCACGGGAGCTGCTGATGTCGCACACCCCGTGCAGTGCCTCGACCGACAGTCCGTTGAGGTTCAGCGTCGATCGTCGCTGTTCGTGCTTGTCGGTGTCAGCCGTTGGTGTCAGACCCGCCAGGGGGTCGTGACAGGGGCACTGAGCATCCACTCCGATCCCGACGTATCCGTTCGCCGCTCCCGTCACTTCGCGGCGGACAGCCCTCACTTCTAGGGCTGCACCAAGGGCACTGGTTTGTTCGGCGAAGAGGTCGTGGCGTACGTGGAGAACCGCAAGTTCGACGCCAGCATGGACTCGCACGAGGTCGCCAAGGACAACTGCGACTCCGCACAGAGAGGGTGTGACTTGGCTCGGGCTGATGCTCGCGCTGGTGGGCGTGGGCAGTTGGTATGTCCCGTCGGGCCGGCCTGTCGGCAGCATGCCGGACCGCCGGTACTCCAGTGTGACGTCAGGCTGGAATGTTTGGCCTACGACGCCAGAGGGCGAGCTGTGACACTCCGGTCGTATCGTGGAAAAACAGACAGCGGCAGTGACAAGGCGGGAAAGTCATGGCGGAACCTGAGGTCGACTACGCGGCGGTGTTCCGGGCCCTCCCCGGGGCGGTGGCGTTGGTGACCCCGCAGTTGGTCTACGCGGACGCCAACGCGGAGTTCGTCCGCCTCCGGGGCCTCACCCGCGAGCAGCTGGTCGGTCGCTTCGTGCCCGAGGACCTCCCCGACAAAGATCCCGCCGAGCCTCTCCTGCTCAAGGTTCTGGCGTCGCTGCGCCGGGTGGCGGACACCGGTGAGCCCAGCACCGTAGAGCTGCAGCGCTACGACGTGGAGGACCCCGATCAGCCCGGGGTATGGCACGAACGGTATTGGAACCTGACCGACGTTCCCGTATTCGGCCCCGACGGGCGACTGGCGCTGTTGCTGCACCGGGTGGAGGACGTCACCGAACTCATCCGCGCCCGTGAAGTCGCGCTGACCTTGCAAGAAGCCATGCTGCCCGCTCCCCGCCCGGTCGGCCGCCACCCGGCGGCCGTACGCTACCGGCCCGCCGCCGAAGCGCTGAATGTGGCCGGCGACTGGTACGACCTCATCGACCTGCCCGGCGGCCGTATCGCCGTCGCCGTCGGCGACGTCGTCGGCCACGGCCTTCCCGCGGCCGGCGTCATGGGACAACTGCGCAGCGCCCTCAGCGCCGCCTCCCCCGTCGCCGAAGACCCCGCCCACGCCCTGGAAGTCGTCGAACTGTACGCCCGCACCATCGACGGCGCCGAGAACACCACCGTGGCCACGACCTTCATCGACTGGGGCACCCACACCATCACCTACAGCAGCGCCGGCCACCCCCCACCCGCGCTCGTGCAGAGGGACAGGACCGTCGAGTTCCTGGACCAGGCCACCGACCCCCCACTGGACGCCCGCCCTCAACACGCCCCCCGGATCCAGGCCGCCGCGACCTTCGACGAGGGCGCCGTCCTCGCGCTCTACACCGACGGCCTGATCGAACGCCGCCGCGAAGACATCGACACCGGCCTCGCCCGGCTCGCCGATTCCCTGGCCCGCCACCGGGCAGAAGATCCCGAAGCTCTCGCCGACGCCGTACTCACCGACCTGCTCCCACCCGGTGACGCCAACGACGACACCGCCCTGGTCGTCGTGCGCCTGTGAAACCAGCCCGCCACTTCCGCGTGCTCGGCCAGACCTCGCCGACGACAGTGAAGTCACCGCCATTCTTCGTTCCGTGGCCGAGCCCGGGACGGCTTGGGGCACTCCTCTCGGCATCGCCTCGTCGGCGTCCTTCTCCGTCGGGCACCGACGCTTGTTCACCTGAGCTTGGCGTTTAACGTCGCTGAGCTTGATGTTCCTTGATTGACTCGGCGCGTTTGACTGTGTTGCCGACGTCGTGACGCTTGGCCCGGTGCTTGTTGTTCGAGCCGGGAGGCCGTCCAGGGCCTGATCGTGTGGGTTTCGGTGCGGTCGCCGGTCTTGTGGTTGTGGCGCGGAGGTTGCGAAACCGGCGGCGGACGCGGGCTGGGGTGAGGCGGCGGGGTTCGGTGCGGCGTTCCCAGGGCCGGCGGAGGTCCTCCGCGAGGGGCCGGGCGAGTCGGAGCTGGGTGTGGGCGGCGATGATGAGCCAGGTCCACAGGTCGGCGATGTCGGCGTGGCGGATCTTCGGGGCGGTCCATCCGAGTGTCTGCTTCATCAGTCTGAACGTGTGCTCCAGGTCGAAGCGGCGAAGGAACGACTGCCACCAGCGGTCCACGTCCGCGGGTGTGGCGTCGGCGGCCGAGGACCACAGCCAGACGGGTTTGGGGTCGCGGTCGTGACGAGCCACTAGTTTGGAAGACGGCCTATTCGGATGGCGGCTGACCTAGCAACTCCCTGACCTGGTCAGGAGCGCGCTCGGCGCCGCTGTTCCCCGTGAGTCCCCACTGCATCCCGGTGGACCGGGCCCGCGGGTCGCGTTCACGGGGGGCGTGCGCCTGCCGACCCGCGCCGCCCTGATCCCTCTGGGCGTACGCCGTGAGGGCAGCCGCAGCGTGAAGCGCCTGGCGGCACTGCTGTGAGACGGAATCCGGACGTGAATTCATCGGACGCCAGAACGGCTTCCGTCCGATTCTGCGCTCGTCGCACATCACTTGGGATCCGGCCGAGATCCAGCCCGTTGGGAAAAAGCTGTGTGTACGCTGTTTATTCTCTGTGTGCGGCGGACTTATAGGGCAGGTAATGAACGGCACTTCGCCGATTGAAATCCCGCCGGGTCCGGTTAAAGGATTGCCCCGGGTCTGACAAGAATTTCCTCGAATCGGGCCACTTCGGCGGAGCGGGGGGCGTGCCGTATCGAAGACTACTGCGCATGGCTACGACAGTCCTCGACCCCACCGTGCCCACCAGTGCCGATCGTCGCGCGCCATGGAGATCGCCGGTGGACCAGCCCGCGTACGCGCGCCCCGCACTGCTGGTCATCACCGTGCTCGCCGCCGTGCTCTACGCATGGGGAATCAACCACAGCCAGTACCACACGTTCTACGCGAACGCCGTCCGCAGTATGACGGAGAGCTGGAAGGCCTTCTTCTACGGCTCTTTCGACCCGGGAAATTCCATCACGCTCGACAAACTGCCGGGATTCCTGTGGCCCCAAGCGCTTTCCGCTCGTATCTTCGGATTTCATCCGTGGGCGCTGACCCTTCCTCAAGTCATCGAGGGCGTCGCGAGTCTGCTGGTCCTGTATCGGTTGGTGCGGCGCTGGGCGGGGGCCAATGCGGCACTGATCGCCGCTACGGCGTTCCTCCTGACTCCGGTGGCCGTGGGGCTTTTCCGTACCGCTGTCGAGGACCCCGCCTTCACACTGTGCGTGCTGTTGGCGGCCGAGGCCACCCAGCGCGCCGCCCGGGACGGCCGGCTTGGTCCGCTGGTGCTGGCCGGAGTATGGGTCGGGATCGGCGTCCAGACCAAAATGCTGGAGGCGTGGGCGGTGCTGCCCGCGCTCGCCCTGGTGTACCTGACTTCGGCGCCGATCACCCTGCGGAAACGACTGGCGCACCTTGGCTTGTCCGCGGTGGTGATGACCGCCGTCTCGCTGTCCTGGATGCTCGCGGTCACCCTCGCCCCGGTCAAGGACCGGCCCTATGTGGACGGCACCACCAACAACTCCGCGTTCAGCATGGTCATCGGCTACAACTTCCTGAACCGCTTCTCCTCGCTCGGCATCAGCGCGGCCTCCACCGGCAGCGTGAGCGCGACGCAGGGCGGCGGTCACGACCGACAGCAGGCGGCATGGGGCGTCGATCGGCAGGGCGAGACCGGCCGGGCGGGGCAGCCCGGCCGGAACGGACCGTTCGGCGCGGATCAGTACGGCGGGCACGGAAGCGCTCGGTACGGCGGCAGTGGCGGTTACGGTGGCGCGTACGGCGGGAGTGCCGGGTACGGCGGCGGGCAGGGAGGTGCCCGGACGAGCGCAGCGCACCAGGCCGGTGGTGGCGGCTGGGGCGGTGGTCAGAACGGCTGGTCGAAGATGTTCGGCCCGTCTCTCGCCTCGCAGACCGGATGGCTCTACCCTCTCGCCGCCATCGCCGCCGTCTGCGGTCTGATGTGGCGACGGGGCAGGCCGCGCACCGACCGGATCCGATCCGGATTCCTGCTGTGGGGTGTCTGGTTGACCACGTACTTCCTGGTGTTCAGCGCGGGCAGTGTCGGCGGCCACACGTACTACATGGGCGTGATCGCGGTGCCGCTCGCCGCACTCACCGGGGGCGGTATCACGCTGATGTGGCGCGCCTACCGGGCCGGCGGCCGTCGTGCATGGGTGCTGCCGGGCGCAGTGGCCGCGACGGCGGCGTGGAGCGCGTACCTCGCCGCAGAGTTCCCGTCGTTCCTGCCGTGGCTGGCCCCAGCGGTGAGCGTGCTCGGCCTGGCTGCGGTCGTCCTGCTGGTGCTGGCCCGCCCCGGTCGAACCCCGTCCGGCGGCCGACTCGCACTCGCCGGGCTTGCCGCCTCCCTCGCGGCGGTGCTGATCGCGCCGAGCGCTTGGGCGGTGCAGGTGTTCAATCCCTCGTACGGCAGCTCCGGTATGGGCTCGGTCGGCCCGTCCGGGATGAACCGCAATCACGGCTCGGCGTTTTCGGCGAGCGGCCGGATGGGCCGAGCGCGCTGGGGCGGCGGTACGGCTCGCGGCAGCGCGGGGCCCCGCGCCGGTATGGGCGGCTTCGGCAGCGTCGGCGAGCACGGCGGACTCAGCGCGGCCCAGCGGAAGTTGCTCGACTACGCCACCGCGCACCAGGGTTCGGCCGCATACGTCTTCGCCACCACCAGTTGGAGCGGCGCGTCGCCGTTCATCCTCGGCACCGGTGCCCATGTCCTGCCGCTCGGCGGCTTCAGCGGCAGGGTGCCTTTCCCCAGCGAGACCCAGTTCCGGCAGCTGGTCGACTCCGGCAAGCTGCGGTATGTGCTGCTGGGCGGTGGTCGCGGCATGGGAGGCATGTTCGGCGGCGGCAGCGGGACGACGGCCACGGTGCAGATCACCGACTGGGTCCGGTCCGCCTGTGCGCGCGTCCCCGCCTCCACCTACGGTGGCACGGACTCCCCGGGCACCACACCCACGCTCCCGGCCTTCTCGGGAAGGGCCCACGAAGGCGCCACCGCCCAGACGCTGTACCGGTGCGCACCGGGCCAGTGATCGCATGATGCGAGACCGAATGGCCCTGGTCGCCCCACCGGCGCCGCTTACCTGTGAGGTCATCGACTCCTGCGCATTAGTGTCGACCAGAACGCCGTCCGCCAGCTCGACGGCGTGGAGGTGGAACGGGTCTTCACGGACAAGGCCTTCCGGAACGGACACGGCCCGCCCGAAGCTGGAAGAGCTGATCGCGTTCGTGCGCGAAGGCGACACGGTGCTGGTGCACTCCATGGACCGGCTCGCACGCAACCTGGACGACCTTCGCCGCCTGGTGCGGATGCTGACCGGCAAGCGGGTGCGGGTGGAGTTCGTCAAGGAGAACCTCGCCTTCTGTGCTTCGTCCAGGAGCAGGAAGTCGGCGTCGATTCTGGGTCGGGTGAGGGCCCAGATTTTCAGGTAGTGGTCGTGGTCGGGAAGCCGGGTGAGCGCGTGCCCGACAGCGGACAGCAAGTGGGCGGGTGTGGTGTGGGCTAGAAGTCGGCGCACCTCCCGGTCGAGCCGGTCGGCCTCCTGGTCGGTGTGTTCGGCCAGAGCTCGGTGGAGGGCCAGTTCCACGAAGCGTTCGGGTGTCTGTCCCGCATTTCGGGCTGTGGCCTTGAGGGCGGTGTGGGTGGCCCGGGGGGGAGGCGGCGTTGAGCAGGATCTTGCCGTGCGCGTCTGGATAGTGGCTGGTGATCACGTCGATGGGCAGCTGGGTGCTGAGGCGGCGGCGCAGGCGGTGCGCGGCACGGTCGGGGGTTTTGGCGCTCATGAGGGCCATCAGACGGGTGGCGTCGTGGTTGGCCGCGAGCGGCCAGGTCCGGGCGGCGTGGCGAAGTTCGTCTGTGGTTAGGGGCCGGGTCAGCGCGATCTCGAGGGCGTGGTGCGGCATCGTCACCCGCTCTTGGGACGGCGGCCGGGGGGGGTGCGGCAGGTGGGTGCGGATGTGCGCTGCGTGCAGGAGGGGGTCGAAGACGTGCCAGCCGGCCAGGGCGAGATCGGCGGCGCCACAGGCGGCGGCGCGCGCGGGGCAGCGCTGGGCACGCCAGCGTTCCTGCTCGGCGTAGGGCAGGTGGCTGAGGTTGTAGACGGCCATCAATGTGTCGGGCAGGGTGAGTTGGCCGTGTTGGGGGCCGGTGGGCAGTAGTGTCCAGGCTCCGGCCGGGCCGGTGGTGGCAAGGACGGGCTGGGTGCAGCGGCGCCGGTACCGGGTCTGGGCCACGCAGCGGATGTCCTCGAGGGTGCTGCCCGCGAGGTAGCGGGACAGAAGCATCTGCACGACCGGGCGGCCAGGGTCGGAGGCGTCGGCGGCAGGGGTGTCATCGGCGGGCGGTGCGGGGTTGAGGGCGCCGGTGTCGATCAGGCGGCGGGTGCGGAGAGCGAGTTGGCGGCGCACCGCCTCAAGGTGGAGGCCGAGCCGGGCCGTGGGAATGCCGCCCGGGCAAAGCACGGCGTGCGGGATGCGGCACCAGGCGCCGCCGTCGCCGTGGGGATAGGCGATACCGCCACTGAGGTGCCAGCGGCAGCAGTCCGGAACCTGCGCCGTCGCCACTGCGGCAGGGTGCAGGGCGATGGGGCGCTGGTCGGCGCGCTGGTAGACGTCGATGCGATTGCCGCACCGGCGGCAGCGGCCGCTCTGGCCGGCGCGCAGCAGGCGGCCAGGGCTAGTGGCGGCCACCCGCAGGGGGCGGAGGTGGCGGGTGTGGCGGGGGCTGCCGTCCCAGTGGCAGCCGGTCGAGGCGCGGTTGTTGGGGCACATGCGGGCACCGTGCCAGGCAACACACCGAAGTAGCCGAGGCTGTTTACTCCTCTGTGCAAGAGGTGATCTTGCTGGGTGCTGGTCGGGTCCCGGCTGACACCAGGAATGTGACGCACAGTGAGTGACCTGATGAACGAGCACGCCCCGCACGCCGAGTCCGCAGAGCCCCGCGAGGAGGCATCCCGCCGACTGGCCGGGGCCCTGTCGCCCGCCGCGATCGATCGGCTGCTGGCGGACGCGGAGGCGGCCGGGGTCGGCATCGACGGCCAGGGCGGCCTGCTGCAGCAGATGATGAAGGCGGTCCTGGAGCGGGCCCTGCAGACGGAGATGGCCGACCACCTCGGCTACGAGGCGGGCGACCCGACCGGCCGCGGCTCGGGCAACTCCCGCAACGGCTCCTACCCCAAGACGCTGACGACGGTGGCCGGCCCGGTCACCGTCGACGTGCCAAGGGACCGCAGGGCGGAGTTCGAGCCGGTGATCGTGCCCAAGGGCAGGCGGCGCCTGGCCCAGGTCGACGACATGATCTTGTCCCTGTACGCCCGTGGCATGACCACCCGGGACATCACCGCGCACCTGAAGGAGGTCTACGGCTCGGAGGTGTCCCCGGCCCTGGTGTCGAAGATCACCGATGTGGTGGCCGATGAGATAACTGCCTGGCAGAACCGGCCCGTTGACGAGGTCTACCCCATCCTCTACATCGACGCGCTAAGCGTGAAGGTGAGGGACGGCGGCATGGTCACCAACAAGTCCGCCCACCTGGTCATCGGCGTCGACGTCGACGGCATCAAGAACGTGCTGGGCATCTGGCTGCAGGATGCCGAAGGCTCGAAGTTCTGGCTGAACGTGCTCACCCAGCTCAAGAACCGCGGCCTGCGCGACGCGCTGATCGTGTGCTGCGACGGGCTGACCGGCCTCCCGGAGGCGATCAACACCGTCTGGGACAAGGCCCTGGTCCAGACCTGTGTCACGCACCTGATCCGCTCGTCGATGAAGTACGTCTCCTATACCGACCGCAAGAAGGTCGCCGCCGCCCTCAAGCCGATCTACACCGCCAGTACCGAGTCCGAGGCGCTGTCCGCCCTGGACGAGCTGCGCTCCGATTACGGCAAGAACTACCCTGGTTTGCTTGCCAGTTGGGAACGAGCCTGGGAGGAATTCATCCCCTTCCTCGCCTTCGACCGCGAGATACGCCGCGTGATCTACACCACAAACGCGATCGAATCTTTGAACTACCAACTGCGGAAGATCACCAAGACGCGCGGACACTTCCCCTCCGACGACGCCGCCATCAAACTCCTCTACCTCGGCATCCGCCGCATCGAGGGCCGCCACATCGACGGCGACGGCCCCATTCCCCAAGGCCGCGTCCGCGGCACCGGCACCCTCGGCTGGAAGCGCGCCATGAACCACTTCATGCTCGCCTTCCCCGACCGCCTCCCCCTCTGACCCCAACAAGATCACCAGCAGTAACCACCACCGACGGCCCGACCAGCAAAGACGCACGCCTCTACATACACAAAGGAATTGACAACCTCAAGTAGCCGACGTGGCGACGGGGCTGTCCTACGAACGGCCCAGCCGGGGCGAACACGCACGCGAGGAGGCGCACATGCGCCGCCGCTGTCAGGCAGGCACCTTCTTCACCGATCGAAAAGTCATGAGACGACGTGTGACCGTCCTGGCGGCAGCCGCGCCGCGGTGCCCCCCAGCCCGGCATCCGATCGGCCCCCCCAACTCGCCACCTTGAGAAAGGCCAGCCCCCATGAGCACGAACACTCAGACATCCCGCACGCCCCTTGCCAACACCCACCGCTCCTCGCTGCTGAGGCTGTACCTGGGCCGCGGCATCCTGGCCGTGGCATGGGCTGCGGCGTTCTCCGCCGACCACGACTCCCTCAACGCCCCAGCGATCACGCTGCTGGTCGTCTATCCGCTGATCGACGCAGTGTCATCGTTCATCGCCTTCCGTAATCTTACGGACGGATCGCAACGTCGGCTTACGCTGTTCAACGGGATGCTCAGCACCCTCGTGGCCCTCGCTCTCGGCGTGGCAGGCGCCAACGGAACACAGGCGGTGCTGCACGTGTTCGGCGCCTGGGCCGTCATCTCAGGCGTAGCCCAGATACTGGTCGGCCTCCGGCGGCGCGCCCCCGAACTCGGCAAGCAGTGGCCGATGCTGCTCGCGGGCGGACTGTCCATCCTCGCGGGGATCGGCCACAACTCTCAGGCCCTCGCCGACCAGCCCAAGCTCGACATTCTGGTCCTGTACACCACGGCCGGCGGCGTGTTCTTCATCATTCAGGCCGGTCTGCTGGCCCGGCGAGCCCGCCAAGTACCAACCCCGACTGCCTGAAGACAGCCCCGCGCTGGCTGGTCAGCCAATGCCCCGGTCTCGCCTCAGGGACAGGACGGCTGCCGAAGCTGTGGGCAGCTGCCTCCACCGCCGTTGGCCTGATATTGCGCAACAACTGATGGAAAAGCCGGACCAGTTAGCCCTCCGTCCGGCTTGAATATCGAGCGATTGAGCAGGATCAGTTATGGACTGGGTGTGTCGGCCGCGTCCCCGAACCTGTGCGCGAGGCAATCGCGCGACGACACGCGGGAGTTGGACGAGACGGGGACCGTCACGCAAGACTGGAACAACAGCGCCTCCTGGCACTCGAGTGGTCGCAGACCCGAGCTACCAAGGGGCCCTGTACTCAGGCAACCACCCGGCCGAGATCACCCGACAAAGGCCGTGTTCGATCAGAGCCGTCCTCATGATCGACAGAGATACGGCTTCTAACTACGCGGCATTGTCGCTAAAGCCAATGCCGTGACTCTGCTGGTGCTGTTGACAGGGTCCTTGTCTGCTGGCATCAGCTGGCACGTCGGTGATGGACTGGGCTGTCGATGACGCCCAGATGTTCAAGAAGTAGCCCCTCCCGGGTGGACCAGGGGCAGATTTCAACACTGTCCACACCGCACGCTTCCATGAGGCTCTCGGCGACCAGTGCTCCCGCCAGGGACTGCTCGGCGCGGTGCCGTGAGATGCCCGCCAGGGCGGCACGGCCCTCCGGGCCGATGCCGGCCAGCAAAGGAATCACCGCGCGTAGCTCAGGCAGCGTCAGCCGTCGTGGCCTTCGCCGTGGCTTGTTCCGCTGGGCGTTGGTGAGCCGGGCAAGCTGCTCGAAGGTTTTGGAGCAGCCGAGAACACGTTCACCCCGCTGAGCCTGCGGCACGCCGGGCGCCTGGCTCAACGAGCGGCGCAGATGGTGCCGGACCTCTGCCAGGGTCCGCGTGGACGTGAGAGTGCCGCCGGGGAGCCAATTGCGCGTGATCGTTCGTGCGCCCAGCGGCAGTGAACGCACCACGCGGGGCTGATCACCCGTACCCGCGGCGATCTCCACGGTGCCACCGCCGATGTCCAACATCAACAAGGGCCCTGCCGCGCAACCCGCCCACTGGCGTGCGGCCACATAGGCCAGTCGCGCTTCCTCCTCGCCGGGGAGCACCCGCAGCCATGTGCCGGTCGAGAGGGCCACCCGTGCGATGACCTCATCGCGATTGGGGGCGTCCCGGATCACGGAGGTGGCGAATGCGAAGACCTCTCGCGGACGCAGGTGCGGGTCCGCACCGATCGCTTCGGCCACGGCCCGCTGCACACTCTTAACCCCGGCCCTGCTCAGGCGCCCTTGCCGGTCGAGCGCTTCGTGCAGTCGCAGTCGCACCTTGTACGAGAAGACAGGCTCCAGTTCCGCACCCGGTCGCCACCGCACCACAGTGAGGAGAGCGCTGTGGCACCCGACATCGAGCACACTCGCCTGCCGCATCCAGCCACCCTTCTCCGACACCGCACGGTCCCGCACCCGGACAGGGCGGACCGAATCCCCAAGACCTCTCGTTGCCAACGGGAGGCGGCAGACACCACACCGCATCCACCCTGTCATCATTGTGTCACTGTTCGTACCCGCCGGGGCAGCAAGCTCCGCTTCCCGCAACGAGCGGCCAAGATCCGGCATCCCCCGCAGCAGTCCCAGGGCGTCGATCGCGGGCCCCCACGGCCTGGCCTGCCAGCGCCCGCCCCGACACCTCGAGGCAGAGCCCCAGCCGCAGCGGTGCCCCGGGATCGGCTGCACCCGCACCGCACGGCAGGCCCGTTGGACGTGCTCCTTCGAGGCGATGGAGGCGGCGGACACGGAGAAATAGGGCTCGGCTGCTTCACCGTGGGCCGGCCCCGTGCAACAGAGCCGACCCGACGGCGGTCACGCAGAGGGCGGCATGCCGTTTACGGGCGACGAAGGCGTTGGGGACCCCGCCAACACGTCCACTTCACGGAGAGTGCTCACCGGGGGAGCGAAATCGGGCTGGATCGGGCCGAGGACGTCCTAGCGGGGGGAGCAGCTTCGGTGCGCGCCGAAGACCAGCGAGGCAGGCTGTACCCATGGGTTGGTTTCTCCGTCCGCGCCCTGAGCTGCGAGCGGGCGATCACGGCGGGTTCCTTTGCACCCTCGCGCAGTGTGTGCCCTTCGCGCTCGCTCTGTTCGTCGTGGGAATTGAGCTGTCGCCGGCGCACTTTCTGTACACC
>NZ_JBSFJX010000142.1:0-20181 GCF_053598275.1 Streptomyces sp. NPDC001156
ACCGCCCCCACACGACCAGAGCGATCGTGTGGGGCATCGGACCGCCCAGGCCGGACACGGCACCCCAGGGCGTGAGGGAACCCGCCCCCGCATCCCCGGACCACGGACACGATCCGTGTCGCCGGACGCGGCGCGAACGCGGGAGACCAGTGCATCCACCACCGTTCGGGATGCGCCAGTTGACCAGGATTGGGTACAAGACTCACTCCTGCTCACTGACTAGGAACGGTCGATCGGCTACACGCTTCCGTCGCTGCTGGGAACCATGCTCGCGGCGCCCGACCGCCGCCACATCCTGCTGATCGGCGACGGCTCCTTCCAGTTGACGGCGCAGGAACTCTCCACGGTGCTGCGGCTCGGTCTCAGCCCCGTCATCGTCCTGATCAACAATGACGGTTGCACGGTCGAGCGCTGCATCCTCGGCGCCAACGCGAGCTACAACAACATCGCCCCGTGGCGGTACGACCGGCTGGTGGAGGCTTTCGACCCGCAGGACACGGCCGTCACCGTCAAGGCGAACGCGGAGGACGCGCTCGCGGCCGCGCTCGACACGGCGAAGAACAAGCGCGACCGGCTTGTGTTCGTGGAAGCCTTCATGGAGCGTCTGGACGCCCCGGAGTCTCTCGTCAAGCTGGGCAAGGCGTTCGGCACCGCCGACTACCACCACGCGCCCGTCTCCTGACCGCGGACCGGCCTGTGGCATCCGTCCGGGTGCCGCGGGACCCGGTCGGGGCGGTGGGAGCTCCTCGCCTGGGGCGACCCATGACGGTCGCGTCCACCTGGTGCTCGTCGGGGGCGGTACGCCGTACCGTTGCCCGGACGCCGTAGGCCGGGCAGGGCGGCGGCGGGTTTCCGGAGCCGACGCGCCCGAGCGGGAGGTCGTCCTCCGGCATCGACACCTCGGTCCTCCCGCCGCCGAGTGCGGCGGCGGCACCGGCTCAGACCCGTTGGGCGAGAAGAGCCGAGCGCCGTGTCGCCACCATCGGTGCGGTGACCGGCGCCCTGTGCTCGGCGACGAGGTTCTGTTCCGTTCGCCCAGCCAGGCACCAGGGCCTGTCCGGCACCGATCAGGAACCCACTGTTGATCATCCGGCTACGCCGGCCGGGATCCGCCTGCGGGCCGTCGTCCGGGGCGGTCGCGGCCCCAGTCGTCCGGTCGGGTGCGCGTAAGAGACCGGACTCGTTCGACGGGGCGCAACCATCGCTTCTTCGCCCCGGCACAGCCCGGACCCAGCCTAGGTGTCGTTCGTAAACCGTTCCGGCGGCACCAAAGCGGGCCGTTTTGAGGAGAAGCCAAACGATGTTTCTTGTGAACCGGCGCAATCTCGGCGTATTCGCCCTCGGTGCCGCCTCCGTTCTCGCCCTGGCCGGTTGCGGCTCGAGTGCTGCCTCGAAGTCTTCCACGTCGGAGGGAAAGGGCGGCGACACTCTCGTGATGGCTGCCGTTCCCGCTGAGAACTCCACCGACCTCAAGGCCTCGTACGGCGCCGTCATCAAGCTCCTGGAGAAGGAGACCGGCAAGGAGATCATTTTCCAGACCGCCACGAACTACGCGGCGGTCATCGAAGGACAGCGTTCCGGAAAGATTCAGATCGCCGGGTACGGGCCGTTCTCCTATGTTCAGGCGAAGAGCTCCGGCGTGAAGGCCACTCCGGTCGCCGCCGGTGTCGAGACGAAGGGTGCGCAGCCCGGCTACAAGTCCTACGGCATCGTCAAGACGGGCTCGCCGATCAAGGACCTCAAGGGCTTCGCGGGCAAGAAGGTGTGCTTCGTCGACCCCAACTCCACCTCCGGCTACCTCTACCCGCGTGCCGGGCTCATGGAGGTCGGGGTGGACGTGAAGAAGGGCATCACCCCGGTGATGGCCGGCGGTCACGACGCCTCCGTGCTCGCGGTGAAGAGCGGTCAGTGCGAGGCCGGATTCGCCTACGACACCATGGTCGACAAGCAGCTCGTCGAGAAGGGCCAGATCAAGAAGGGCGAGATCACCACGGTGTGGAAGTCCCCGGTGATCCCCGGCTCCCCGGTGGCGGTCAGCGACGATCTCGACGCCGACCTCAAGCAGAAGATCGCGACCGCTTTCCAGACCATGGCCAATGTCGACTACCTCAAGGCCCACGGCTTCTGCTCCGGCAGCGCCAAGTGCGAGGTCGACGACGCCGGCGACTGGGGCTTCGTGAAGGTGGACGACTCCGACTACGACGGTGTCCGAAAGGTCTGCGATGTCACCAAGGACGAGCAGTGCGTGAAATCCTGACCCTTGCGGCCGGATAGCACGGAAGGCTCTTTTGCCCGGATAACGCGGGCAATGCCGGCAACCGGGATCGCAAAGCTCCCGGTTGCCGGCAATTCCGGTTGTGCTTACGGAAGTTCAGTTCATTTTCCCCCATGGCAGTGCAGTTCACGGAAGAATCGGAGCGATCCTTGGCCGCCGAACAACTCACCGAACCCGTAGTGCGATTCGAGGGCGTCAGCAAGCAGTTCGATGCCGACGTGCTCGCGCTCGACGACGTCTCGCTGAGCGTTGGGGCCGGGGAGATGGTCGTGCTGCTCGGGCTCTCCGGGTCCGGGAAGTCGACCCTGCTGCGGCACGTCGACGGACTGCAGCGGGCCACCACCGGCACGGTCACCGTCCTCGGCACGGATGTGGGCCGCGCCCGCGGGGCCGCACTGCGCCGGCTCCGCCGCCGCATCGGCTTCGTCTTCCAGCAGTTCCACCTCGTCGGCAGCCTCACGGTGCTGGAGAACGTGTGCACCGGCGCGCTCGGCCGGCTGCGCGGCCCGCGCCTCGGCCTGCTCAGCTATCCGCAGTCGGTACGGCGTGAGGCGCTGCGCCACCTGGAGCAGGTCGGCCTGCTCGACCAGGCGTTCCAGCGGGCGGACACCCTCTCCGGTGGTCAGCAGCAGCGTGTGGCCGTGGCCCGGGCGCTGATGCAGCGGCCGGAGATCCTGCTCGCCGACGAGCCCGTCGCCTCGCTCGACCCGGAGTCCTCGGCGCAGATCATGCGGCTTATCAAGGAGATCGCCGAGGAGGAGCGGCTCACCGTGCTGTGCAGCCTGCACCAGGTCGACCTGGCCCTCTCCTGGGGCCACCGGATCATCGGTCTGCGGGGAGGCCGGGTCCTGATGGACAGTCCGGTGTCCGATCTGACACGGGACGACGTGATGTCCGTGTACGCGCGTCTGGGCGTCGCGACCCCGGCCGTGCTCACCGCCAAGGCCGGCTGAGCCCATGACCGTCTCGACCGCTGCTGCCCCCACGCCGCCCTCCCCCGCCCCACCGACGGGGCCGAACGCCGTACCCCGGACCCTGCCCCGCCCACGCGCGACCGGTGCGGCGGCCCTGCTCGTGATGGCCGCGCTGGCCGGATTCGCCTGCTGGGCCTTCGCCGACCTCCGCATCAACGCCGCCACGCTCGTGGACAGTGCCTCGAACGCGGTGGACTTCACCGGGCGGATGTTCCCGCTCGACTTCCCGTCCGCCGTAGAGGTGCTGCGGCTGTGCGGGCAGACCATGGCCGTCGTGGTGTCCGCGACGCTGCTGTCGGTGGTGCTCAGCGTTCCGGTGGCGGTGCTGGCCGCCGGCAACACCACCCCCCACGCGAGCGCACGGTTCGGCGCTCGCGGTGTCATCGTGCTGGCCAGGGCCGTACCGGACGTCGTACTGGCGATCGTCTTCTTCCGCATCTTCGGACTCGGCGCCCTGTCCGGTGTGCTGGCCATGGGCCTGCACTCGGTCGGCATGGTCGGCAAGATGTACGCGGACGCCATCGAGCAGATCGACGAGGGACCCCGCACCTCCATACGGGCCACCGGTGCCGGCCGCCTCCAGCAGTTGGTCTCCGGCGTACTGCCGCAGGTGCTCCCCTCCCTGGTGGCTCACGCCCTGCACCGGCTGGACATCAACCTCCGGATCTCGGTGGTGCTCGGCTTCGTCGGCGTGAACGGCCTCGGCTACGAGATCGCGGGGGCCCTCAACGCCCTGAACTACCGGCGGGGCATGGCGCTCGCGCTGGTGGTGCTCCTGCTCTGCGTGCTGGTGGAACTGCTCTCCGCGGCGATCCGCCGGGCCCTGCTGCGGAACGCCGGCGCGGGTGGACGGGCGCGCGGCAAGGGCACGAGGTCCCGGGCTTCCGCTGCCGGCCTGCCGCCTCTGGCCGCGGTGACCCCGGCGCACCAGAAGGCTGCGTTGGACGCCGGGGACGCACCGCACATGCGCCGTACCGGTGCCGCCCAGCCCGGTATCAGTCCGCCGTGGAACACCCGCCGCGTCCGCCGCACCGTCTACGCAGCCGTGACGGCCTTCGCGCTCGCCGCCTCCGTTTGGGGTGCCGGTATCTCACCGGGCCAGTTCTTCGATGCGCTCGGCAACGTCGGTCCCACACTGGCACTGTTCTGGCCGCCGAGCGCCGGCGGCATCCTGCCGGACCTGCTGTCCGACCTCTTCGACACCGCGAAGATCGCCTTTGCGGCGACCTTGATCGGCGCGGTACTGGCCCTGCCCATCGGCGCGCTGGCCGCCCGCAATGTCGCGCCCTCACGCGCGACGGCCGCCGTGTTCCGGGTCGTGGTGGTACTGGTCCGCGGAATTCCCGAGCTCGTCCTCGCCATCGTCTTCGTGGTGATCACCGGCCTCGGCGCGGTGGCCGGCGCGCTGGCACTTGGCGTCGGCGCGGTCGGGCTGCTCGGCAAGCTCGTCGCCGACTCGCTGGAGGAAGTGGACCCGGGGGTGGAGGCGGCGGTGCGCGCCACCGGCGCGGGACGCTGGCAGGTCTTCTGCTCGGCGACGCTGCCGCAGGCCGCGCCGGCGTTCGTCGGGCACATCCTGTACCAGCTCGACGTCAACATCCGCTCCGCGACACTGCTGGGCATCGTCGGCGCGGGCGGTATCGGCTTCGACCTCCTCAACGCCTCGCGAGTGCTGGACTTCGGGGTGGTCACCACCGTGCTGCTGATGGTGTTCGCGACCGTGCTCGTCGTGGAGCTGCTCGCGGTGTGGCTGCGCCGGATCGTCCGCTGACCGCCGGATGATGGCCGGACCCCGCCGCCTGGGCACGGGGTCCTCCGCCATGGATTCCAAGGGAGAAGTCCGGTCCGAACCGCGAAACAACTGTCCCGGCTGTTCACATTCCCGGTCGGACTCGTTGGTTGTCCGCAGGTTGTCCGGACAAGTCCGCCGACCACAGTTCCTTATGTGAGTGCGACCAGGTATCTGGAGATCGCGGAGCAGTTGTCCGCCGAGCTGGCCGAGTGCCCCCGCGGCACACGAGTGGCCAGCGAGGCCGAGATCGCCCGACGGTTCGGCGTTGGCCGGGCCGCAGCACGGGCGGCCGTACAGGAATTGGAGCGCCGGTTCGTCGTCCGCCGGACCCAGGGGTCCGGCACGTTCGTCAACCGGCGCATCGACTACGTCATCTCGCGCAGTGTCCCACCGTCGTGGTCCGCCACGATCTCGGCGGCGGGCGCCACACCTCGCGCCCTGGTCAAGTCGGTCCGCAGGATTCCCCTGCCCGCCGACCTGGCGGACAGGTTCGAGCGGCCGGCCGGCTCGCCGGTGCACGAGGTGGTGCGTGAGTTCTACATCGACGACCTCCTCGCCTCCTGGGTCCATGAGTGGATCCCGGTGGACGAGGTGCCCGACCTGGATCTGGCGCTGCACGCCGTCGACTCCGTCGACCTCGTGCTCCGCCAGATGGTGCGGGTGCGGCCGATGCGGGCCTGGTGCCGGGTCAGCATCGACGTCCCGCCGGCCGAGGTCCTGCGGGCTCTGCGCATGGAGAGCAGCCAGCCCGCCTGGCTGGTGGAGAGCGTCAGCCGGGACGAAGTACTCGGCAACGTCCTGATGTGCAGCCGCACCTGGACGCGTGCCGACGCCGTCCGTGTCGTCGTCGAACTCGATGAACCGGCCGTCGGTGACGAACCCGTCAGCGGGCCCGCGGCCGCCCCCGTCAGCAGGCCGGCCGCCGGCGCCGGGAGCGGGCCCACGGCCCGCGCTCAGCCCGTCACGGCGCGGAGGACTTCCCCGCAGAGATCGTCCACACCGCGGAGAGCTGTCACATCGCAGAAAGTTGTCACACCACAATGAACCGGGAGAAGTGGTGACAAACGTACTGAGCAGGGAGCATCGTTGCGCCCTGCTGGCCGAGGCCGAGAGGGCCGAACTGATCGAACTGGCCGACGCCTGCATCGCGGACGGCGGGCAGGTACGGGTGCTGGTGGGGCCCGAGGTCGGCTGTGTGACCGCGCAGGTCCGCGAACCGGTCCTGGCGCAGCGGTTCCTGCTCGGTGACGTGCTGGCCTGCCGCGCCGAGGTGGAGCTCGCCGGCCACCGCGGCTGGGCCATACGCCTCGGGGACGACCGCCTGGCCGTGCTGGCCGCCGCGGTGCTCGACGCCGAGGCGCAGTCCGGCGGCCGCCGGGCCGCCGACATCGACCTGCTGTGCGAGCGGGTCGCGAGCCGCCGGGAGCGGCGGGAGAGCCAGGAGTGGGCGGAACTCGCCCCGACCGTCGTGGAGTTCGAGGAGCTGACGTGAGCGCTGTCGAGACAGTGCCGGCGCCCGGCGGCGGGGCGCCCGCCGCGGACGAGTCCGGGACCGCGGAGCTGGTGGCCGCGGCCAAGCTGCGGCCCGCCCAGGCGCAGGGCGTCTTCCGCGCCGTGCTCGACGCCCTGGCGCAGCCGGGCACGGTGACCCGGTTCCCCGCGGGCGTCCCCGGTACGGTGCCGCCCGCGCTGCTGCCGGTCCTCGCGCTCGCGGACCTCGGCACCGGTGTGTGCGTCCTGGAAGAGGACGGCTCGCGGCGCTGGTCCGACGTCGTCGGCGTGGCCACCAACGCGCCCGCGGTGCCGCTGGAGCAGGCTCGGCTCACCGCCGCCGTACGACCCGTCGCGGCTGAGGAGATCCTGCGGCTGGCACGGGGCACCGCCGACGCGCCGGAGGACGGTGCCGTGCTGTGCCTGCCGGTGACCGCGCTGGAGGGCGGGCCGTCGACCTGGCGGCTGTCCGGGCCCGGCGTGCCGGGTGAACGGGATGTCGCTCCGCTGGGCTTGCCGGAAGGGTTCGTGGCGGCGCGCGCCGAGCTCGTCGGCGGTTTCCCCGCCGGGGCCGATCTGCTGCTCGCCACCCCCGACGGACGCGTCATGGGCCTGCCGCGCAGCACGACCGTCACGATCGCGGCCGGTGCCGTGGCCGAGGAGGAGAACTGATGGGGTACTCGGGAGCACGCGGAGGACTCGAGGCGATTCTCGCCGCCGAGGACCTGGTCCGCCGCAAGCGGGACCACGCGCCCGCGCCGTGGGCGTCGACCGAGCAGATCACCGCCCGTTTCCGGCTGGCCGTGGACCGGGTGATGGGCGAGGCCGGACTGTACGACGAGCCGACCGCGGCCGACGCCTTCCGGCAGGCCGAGGGGGACACCCTGGAGGCCTCGCACCTGCTGCGCGCGCAGCGGTCCACCCTGCCGCGGCTGGCGGTCAGCGAACCCGTCGACCCGGGCGAGATGACCGTGCTGCGCCGCATCGTGCCCGCGTTCCGCGAGCCGGACGGCCCGCAACTGCTCGGCCGTACCTCCGACTACACCGGCCGGCTGCTGGAGCGGCCCGACGGGCCGCCGGAGCCCTTGTCCCAGGACCCGGACACCACGGATCACACGGACCGTGGGGAGCGCGCCGAGGAGCAGCGCAGTCCGCGCCGGTTCCTGGACCTGCTGCGGAAGATGGAACTGGTCGCCGAGGGGCGTACCGCGGACGACCCGGAGCCGCACGACATCACCCGCAAGCCCGCCCGGCCGCCCGCCGACCGGTCCGCTGTCCTGGCCGCCATGGCCCGCGCAGAATCCGGTGCGCTGGTGGCGCTGTGGTACCGCTCCGTCCTCGGCCCGGACGGTGATGTGCACGAGATCACCCTGGGCGAGCTGCGGCACGGCCGGCTGCCGCTGCGCGTCCGCCACCCGCACACCGGAAACCCCGTCACCGTCGGCGAGTTCCGGGTCACCGAGGCCGAGGCCATCGAGGACCTGGACGGCGCGGACGAGGACCGTACCCGCTTCGACATCGGGTACGGCCTGTGCTTCGGGCACAACGAGCGCAAGGCGATCGCCATGGCCAACCTGGACATCGCCAACCGCCGGTTCGGTCGCAGCGGGCCGCTGGAGCAGCTGCTGCTGCTCACCGTCGACGGCCTCGACTCGGGCGGCTTCCTGGAGCACCTGAAGCTCCCCCACTACGTCACCTTCCGCTCGATGGTCGAGCGCAAGCAAGCCATGCGGGCCGCCGCCGGGGCGGGCGAGGACCCGCCGGCACGGGCCGCCGATCCTGCCGGAAAGGACTGCCGATGAGCACGACTCAGGAGATCCCGCAGCTGTCACCCGTCGGCGCGCTCGTGGCCGAGGCGGCCGCGAGCAGCCCGCCCGCCGGGATCCTCGACGAGGACGCCAAGCGGGAGATCCGCCGGTCCGCGCTCGCCGCCGTCTGCGTGCCCGGATACCAAGTCCCGTTCGGTTCCCGGGAGATGCCGGTGGCACGCGGCTGGGGCTCGGGCGGACTGCAGGTCACCCTGGCGATGATCGGCACCGACGACACGGTGAAGGTGATCGACCAGGGCGACGACGCCGGCGTCAACGCCACCAATCTGCGCCGGATGATCGCGCAGACCACCGGGTGCGGCGAGTCCGCCGACACCCGGGAGGCCACGGTCGTGCAGACCCGCCACCGCATCCCCGAGGAGGCGCTGGGCGCCCACCATGTGGTGGTCTACCAGGTGCCGGTGCCCGAACCGCTGCGCGGCGTGCAGAAGTCGGTGGCCGAATGCGCGCGGATGCACGCCGAGGGCGACTACTCCGCGATGTGGGTCAGCCTCTACGAGGACATCGTCCGCAACGGCATGATCACCGCGAGCACGGGGTACCCGGTGCTGGTCGGCGGCCGCTATGTGATGGCGACCAGCCCCATCCCGCGCTGGGACGTGCCCCGGCTCCACCAGGCCGAGCACCTCAACCTCTTCGGCGCCGGTCGTGAGAAGCGCATCTACGCGGTGCCCCCGCACACCGACGTCCGGCCCCTCACCTTCGACGACGTGCCGTTCGAGGTCGAGCACGAGCCCGGGGCGCGCTGCAAGTTCTGCGGCAGCGACGACGTCTACCTGGTCAACGCCGGCACGGAAGGCGCCTTCGCCTGCAGCGACACCGAGTGGTGCGCTCGCGTCCAGGCGGGGGACGCCGACACCGCCACCCACCGCGACCGCGCACCGCTGGCCCTGCTGCCCGATCCGCAGGCCCGCGCGGGGCGTCGTAGCAAGCCCGTGGCTCCTGCCGCGGCGGCGGACGCCGCACCCGCGCCCGCCCGCAGGACCTCGGCCGGCGGCCCCGAGTGGGCCCTGCGCGTCGACGGCATCGGCAAGGTGCACGGCGCGGGCGGAGCATCGGCTGTGCCCGGCACGGGTCCCGAGCACGGCACCGCGGTCAGCCCGTCCACCGGCGCCGTCGTGGCCGCCTGGGACGTCTCGTTCGACATCGCCCCGGGCGAAGCGCTCGGTCTCATCGGCGAGTCCGGCTCCGGCAAGTCCACCGTGCTGCGCTGTGTGATCGGCGACGAGCCGGCCACCGCCGGCCGGGTCCGCCTGGCCACGGTCGACGGCGGCGCCTCCGACGTGCTCGACCTGCCCGCGGCCGTCCGCAGGCGGCTGCGCATCGACTCGATGGCCGTGGTCTACCAGGACCCCGCTGCCGGACTCGACCTGCGCGTCTCCGCCGGCGGCAACATCGCCGAGCGGCTGACCGCGGCGGGCTGGCGCGGGTACCACGCCATCCGGCGCCGCGCGGCGGAGCTGCTGGACCGGGTCGAGGTACCGCTCTCCCGTATGGACGACCCCGTGCACACCTTCTCCGGCGGCATGCGGCAGCGCGTGCAGATCGCCAAGGCACTGGCCACCGAGCCGCCCGTACTGCTGCTCGACGAACCCACCACCGGTCTCGATGCCTCCGTCGCCGCCGGCGTGCTCGACCTGCTGCGGAGCCTGCTCGCCGAGCGGGACGTCGCCGCCGTGGTCGTCAGCCACGACTTCTCCGTCATCGAGGCACTGACCGACCGCACGCTGGTCATGCAGACGGGCCGCGTCGTCGAACAGGGCCTGACCGACCAGCTCTTCCACGATCCCCACCACCCGTACACCCAGCGGCTCGTGGCCGCCGCCCGGAGGTGAGCCCGGTGAACACCGCCGACACCCACTCCGTATCCGAGACCCAGGACGCCGTCCTCTCCGTACGCGACCTGTACAAGTCCTTCACCCTGCACAGCATCGACGGCCGTACCGTCCCGTCGCTGCGCGGAGTCGACCTGGACGTGCACACCGGTGAGCACGTCGCCCTCGCGGGCCCCAGCGGCGCCGGCAAGTCCTCGCTGCTGCGCTGCGTGTACCGCACATACCTGCCGGACTCCGGTTCCGTACGGCTGCGGGCAGCCGCCGGGCCGGTCGAACTGACCACGCTGCCCGACCGGGAGATGGCCCGGCTGCGCGGCCGGGAGTTCGGCTACGTCTCGCAGTTCCTCGCCGCCCCGCCGCGCACCGGCCCGCTGGAGGTGGTCGCCGCGACCGCCCGGCGGCGCGGGCTCGACCGGGCCGAGGCGCGGGAGGTCGCGGCCGCCGCGCTGCACCGGCTGAACCTCGACGAGGCGCTGTGGGACGTCGACTGCGGTGTCCTCTCCGGCGGTGAGCGCCAGCGGGTGAACCTCGCCGCGGGAACGGTGCAACCGCCGCGGCTGCTGCTGCTCGACGAGCCGGTCTCCGCGCTGGACCCGGCCAACCGGGAGGCCGCGCTCGAGCTGATCGACTCACTGGCGGGGCAGGGCGTCGCCGTCCTCGCCGTCTTCCACGACATGGACGCCATCCGGCAGTTGGCGACCCGCGTGGTGTTCGTCAGGGACGGCCGGATCGCCCGGCAGGGCACGCCGGCGCAGATGTTGGAGGAGGCGGCATGACCACAGGCGTGGTGAACACGGGACCGGCCGAGGCACGGGCCCAGGGCTGGACGCTGGGCGGCCCGCCCCGCGACTACGTGCTCGGGCACGTACGGGCGGTGCTGCCGGACCGGGTGCTTGACGATGCGCTGATCGCGGTCCGGGAAGGCCGGATCGCGGCGGTCGAACCGCACCCGGGCGGTGTGGAGGCCGACGTCGACGGCCAGGGCATGCTCTGTCTGCCCGGCCTCGTGGACGTGCACAGCGACGGACTGGAGAAGGAGCTGCTGCCGCGGCCCGGGGCCGAACTGCCCATGGAGTTCGCGCTGCTGTCCTTCGAGGGCAAGCTGCGCGCTGCCGGTGTCACGACGGCGTTCCACGGCGCGGCGTTCGAGGAGAGCGGCGGGCGCGGTATGCGCCGCACCCTGGAGAACGCGCGCCGCATCTGCGCGGCCATCGAGGGCCGGGGCGACGACGGTCTGGTGGACCACCGCGTCCTGCACCGGCTGGACGTCCGCTGCCCGGAGGGCCTGGCCGGTCTGCGGGAGCGGCTGGAGGAGATCCAGGACGCCGCCCGCGGGCCGGTCCTGGTGTCGCACGAGGACCACACCCCGGGCCAGGGTCAGTACGCGGACCGCGCCTACTACGAGCGCTATCTGGTCGGCACCCGCGAGGTCACCGAGGACGAGGCCCGCGCCTACGTCGACCGGCTGATCGTGGACCGGGACGGCCGGCTCGACGTCCGTGAGGAGGCGCTGGGCTGGCTCGGCGAACAGGCCCACGCGGGCCGGATCCGGCTGCTCGGCCATGACCCCAGCTCGCCGCAGGAGATCGAGGAGCTGTGCGAACGGGGCGGCGCGGTCGCGGAGTTCCCCACCACGACGGCGGCCGCGAAGGCCGCACGCGAGCACGGTATGCCGGTCGTGATGGGCGCGCCCAACGTTCTGCGCGGCCACTCGCACAACGGCAACGCCTCCGGCCGCGAGCTGGTCGGCCGCGGCCTGGTCACCGCCCTCGCCTCCGACTACCTGCCGTCGGGGCTGCTCGGGGCTGCACTGCTGCTCGCCGAGGAGGGCGTGGCGCCGCTGCCCGAGGCGGTCGGTCTGGTCACCGGCGGTGCTGCGGACGTGGCCGGCCTCCGGGACCGCGGCCGGCTGGAGCCGGGCCTGCGGGCCGACCTGGTGCTGGCCGAGCCGGGCCGCCCCTGGCCCGTCGTCGCGGCCGTGCTGCGCGCCGCATCGGAAGGTGAGGCGGCATGAGCGGCCGGATCCCCTGGGCGGTGCCCGAACCGCAGCTGCCCTCCGGCGTCCATCCGGCGCTGGCCGCGGCGACCCAGGCCGCCGTGGACGCCTTCCGCGCCGCGCGCGAAACGTACGACCGGGCCCAGCTGGCCGAGAAGGTGCAGATGGGTGCGGACGGCACGCCGACGATGCGGCTGGACATCCTGGTGGACACCGCGATCGCCGAGGTCGTGGACGCCCACCGGATCAATCTGCTCAGCGAGGAGCTGGGCCACATCGACAACGGCTCCGCCGTCACGCTGGTCACCGACCCGGTGGACGGCACGGCGAACGCCGCCTCGGGTGTCCCGCTGTCCGCCTTCGCGGGCGTCATAGCGGTGGACGGCGTGCCGACCGAGGCGCTGACCTGCTGGCTGGACACCGGGCGCTGCTGGCACACGGTGGCGGGGCAACCGTCGCCGTACCGCACGAGCGGCCGTACGGAGCTGGACGGCGCGGCGGTGAGTCTGCTGCGGCCGCAGCAGCACATCGCCGACGCATGGTGGCGGGTGGCGACGCGCGCCTCCAGGATCCGCATCCTGTCGACGAGTTGCCTGGAAGCGGTGCTGGTGGCCGAGGGGTCGACGGACGCGTTCGCCGACGCCGGCTCCGACACGCACCGGATCGTGGACCTGGCGGCCGCGATGGTGACCGTGCCCGCGGCGGGCGGAGCGGTGATCGATGTGCACGGACGCCCGCTGGAGATCGACCCCGACCTCAACCGCCGCTGGTCGGGCGTGGTCGCGGCGACCCCGCGGCTCGCAGAGGAACTGGCGGAGACCATCCGCGGAACGGAGCAGCAATGACCACGCGAACCCCGCTCACGGGCGAGGAACTGACCGCACTCGTCGAGGGCCTCGCGGGCCTCCCGTACGGCGGGGAGGCCGTCGACCAGCGCACGCACGCGCTGCAGACGGCGTGGCTGGCGACGGAGGCGGGTGCGGACGACGAGTTGGTGGTGGCCGCGGCGCTGCACGACATCGGCCGCGCCCGGCCGGTCCGGGCCGAACACCCTGGTCTGCCGCACGAGTTGGCGGGCGCCGAGTTCGCCAGGAGCCAGCTGGGCGAACGCGCGGCCTGGGTCATCGCCCAGCACGTACCGGCCAAGCGCTATCTGGTGGCGACCGACCCGGCCTATCACGCCCTGCTCAGCCCGGCGTCGGTCGCGTCGCTGAAGGTCCAGGGCGGCCCGATGGACGAGCACGAGGTGGCGGAGTTCGCGGCGCATCCGCTGGCCGCGGACGCGGTGGCGCTGCGGCGCTGGGACGACGCGGCGAAGGACCCGGACGCCCCGGTGCTGTCGATGCCGGCCCTGTTGGAGGCCCACGCCCGTTGCATCGCCGCGCAGCAGGTCTGACGGCCGGACGCGCAGCCCGACTCGGCGGTCGCACCGCGCGGTCGCCCGGATGGCCTCCGCTCCAGCCGGCCGGAGGTGTTCCTCCTCTGTGGCCGGCTGGGGCGGGGCCCCAGCGGGAAGGGTGGGCAGTCCCCTGTCCTTGTGCCGTTCTGTGCTCGACCTACCGAGACGTCACGAAACGGCCGGTGATGGCCAACGCGGCGGCCATGATGCTCAGTTGCGGGTTGACCTCCGGACAGCTCGGCAGTACGGAGCCGTCGGCGATCAGTACGCCGTGCACGCCTCGCAGGCGGCCCTCCGGGTCGGCCGGTGAGCGCTCGGGGTCGGCGCCGGCAGCCGCCGTTCCCGTGGGGTGGAACGCGGAGACGTGGAGGCGGTGCGCGCTCACCGTGTCGAGCAGGGCCTCCAGTTGGGCAGGGGTGCGGGCGCGCGGGGCCTGCGGGACGCCCGTCAGCACCTCTTCGGCGCCCGCGGCGAACAGCAGGTGCCCCATGGCCCGTTGGGCGCGCAGCAGACGGCCGGCGTCCCGCTTCGCCAGGTCGTAGCGCAGCAGCGTGCGGTCGCGGCCGAGGACGCGGCCCGAGGGGCGGTCGGCGATCATGGCGCCGAGGGTCGCCAGCCGGTCCGTCTGCTCGAGTTCGCGCCGCAGTTCGCGTCCCACACCCGGCAGTACGAACGAACTCATGCCCGGCGGGGCGGCGGTGGCCTCGATCAGGATGCCGTCCGCGCGCAGGTGCTCCACTCCGACGCTCTGCAGGACGCCCTTCCAGCCCGTGACCGGGCGACTGAACCGGCCCGCGACGCTGATGGCGGGGTGCACGCTGAGGTTGCGGCCGAGCCGCGGATGTCCGCCCAGGCCGGAGCGGCGCAGCAGCGGCGGGGTCTGGAAAGCCCCGGCGGCGACCACCACCAGGGGGCTGAGGATCTCCAGTTCGCTGCCGTCCGGGCGGCATACCAGTACCCCGGCTGCCCGTGGGGCGCCCGGCCCGTCGTGGTCGGTGAGGATCCTCCGCACGCGGGCGCCGGTGACGATACGGGCGCCGGAGGCACAGGCCTCGGGAAGCACGGACAGCTGGACGCTCTGTTTGGCGCCGGTGGGGCAGCCGACAACACACTGGCACGAGCCTTTGCAGCCCGGGGCGTTGCGCACCAGGGGCGCAGCGGCCCAGCCGAGTGCCCTGGCCCCGGCGAGGGCGAGCCGCCCGTTGTCCCCGAGGACGTCCAGTGGCTGGGGTGCCACCCTCAGGGTGCGCTCGACCTCGTCGAGATGCGTCCCGAAGCTCTCGGCGGCCGCGAATCCGTGACGGCTCAGCCAGCGGGCGACGACACGGTCCGGTGTGCGGTAGCACGTTCCGGAGTTGACGACGGTGGTGCCGCCGACGGCGCAGCCGACGGGCAGGACCAGCGGCGGGTTGCCCACGGCGATCGTCGCGCCGCCGTCCCGGTACAGGTCGATGAAGCGGTCGAGCGGAGCCCGCCGTCCGAAGGACGCGGTGGTGTGGTGCTCCCCCTCTTCGAGAACGACGACGCGCATACCCGCGGCGGCGAGCGTCCGCGCGGCCATGGCACCACCCGCGCCCGATCCCACGACGACCGCGTCGGCGCTGGAACGCGTGGGCCAGTGCCGGGAGGGCGTGCAGTCGAGCGGCGGATCCTCGGGAGCGGGCACGGAAGCCGCGGGGCTGTGGTGCAGTTGCCGTTCCGTGCCGGCGGCCAGCAGGAGTGGCACCTTGACCGCGTCCAGAAGCGGAAGCAGGGCCTTGCGGGAGGCGAGCGACGCCATGACGATCTCTTGCTGCTCCGTACTGAGCGCGGACAGGCGTCTGCCGGTGCGGGTCACGGCATAGGCGTCGATCGCCGCGGCCGCGCCGCGTATCGCGGTGCGCGCCGGGGCGGGCATGACGTCGAGCAGCGCCGCGAGGCGCCCTGGCACGGCCCTGGTCCATTCGGCGGTGCCGTCGTCGGCGAGGACCGCGGCGGCAAGTCCCGCAAGGGAGCCGTCGGTCGGGCGGTTCATCGGTCGCCGACCTCCGCGTGGGCGGTGCCTGACAGCCGCCATGCGGCCTCCGGCCGCCAACGGCCCCACCAGCGCTCCAGGCGCACCACCGCGTCGGCCCGCTCGCTGTTGCGGCACACCGCGGGGGAACCGTCCGGATCGGTGTAGTCGAGTGCGAGCGTCCCCTCGGGCGGCTGGGTCACCGTCACCCGTATGCGGCGCAGGCCGGCGCGGCCCTCGACCCGCCACTGGGGCAGACCGATGTCCGCGCGGAACCGGCCCAGTCCCGCCCATCCCACGGCGGCGCGCTCCACCCGCCGGGGCCAGGTGCGGCCGTTGCGGTGCAGGCGCAGGAACACCAGCGGCGGCAGCCTGTCGAGTCCGCGTCGCATCGATACCGCGGCCACGATCTCCAGGACGTCGCCGTCTCCCAGGTCGGCGTGGAGCCAGGCCCAACGGCGGGCGTTGCCGTGGCCGTAGATCCGGGCGCTCGCGCCGGGAGCCCCGGTGAGCCGCAGCTCGCCGCTGTCGTGGCGGACGGTTCCGCTGTAGCGCGCGCGGGCGGCGGGCAGCATGTGGGAGGCCGGCAGCCAGGGGCGCCGCCAGGACCAGCGCGGGAAGGTGTGCAGGGGCGGGCCCTGGGGCTCCTCGGTGAGCGCCCAGGTGAACGGGCCGGCCGAGCCGGAGAGGCGGCCGGGCGCGGCGCGGATGTCCTCGGCGGTGAAGCCGTGGGTCGGTCCCTTCCACGGTGTGGGGCCGAACCGTACGTGCTCCGCCGGGCCGTCCTTGGGGAACACGGCGGTCCAGCCGTGCGCGTAGGCGGGTGAGCCGTCACTGGGCGCGACGACCTCGTGGTGCAGCCAGATGCCGCTGCCGGTCGCCGGATCGGTCAGTGTCGTGTACCAGACCTCCGTCCGCCCCGGTCTGCCGTCCCAGCGCGGCGCCAGGTACCGGTCGGCGGGCTCGGCCGCCCGGGGAAACCGGAAGCCGACGAGAAACGGCAGCAGGCCCGTGGCGAGGGGGAAGCGCAGGGTGCCGTCGCCGACGCGCTCTCCGTTCTCGTACAGGGTGTACGGCAGGACGGTCATCGAGGACACCGGGCGCTTGAGCGACACCGACTTCCAGCCGTCCAGCAGCAGTTGCCGGCCTTCCAGGGCGAAGGTGATCCGGTAGCGGATCCGGCGGCACGCCAGCGGTGAGATCTCCAACTCGCCCACGGCTTCGGGGTCGTCGGCCCGTCCCGCGATCCGGACCCGTCCCGTCAGCCGCGCCTGGGTGGTCCGATGGGGCAGCAGCACGCCGTCGGCGCGGACGCTGAGGTCGAGCCGCACCGGACGGTCGGCCTCTTCGCCGGCCAGGCGCACATGGCCCAGCATCGTCTCCTTGAACACCGTCTCGCGCGAGGTCACAGGTCACTCTCCCGGTGTCCGCCGGAGCGGGCCAGCCCCTCGAGCATGATGCGTTCGGTGGCCGACAGGTAGTCGCCGGCCGCGGTGCGTGCCGCTTCCTGGTCGCCGGCCGCCACGGCCTCGACGACCGGGGCGAGGCGGTCGTGCGCGCTCCGGGCGTCCTCGAAGGGCCCGACGAGAGCGGCGCGTACCGGCATGTACGCGTTGAACAGCGTGTTGGTCAGCAGGACGTACACACGGTTCCCGGTGGCATGGGCCAGCGCCCGGTGCACCTCCGCGTCGGCCAGCTGGGCCTGGTCGCCCCCGTCCGCGTCCCCGACAGCCGCCAGCAGCGCGCGCATTTCGGCGACCTGGGCCGCCGTGGCGCGGGCCGCGGCGCGTTCCGCGATCAACGCACCGATGCTGCGGCGCACTTCGAAGATCTCGCCGATCCAGTCGGGGCTGTGACGCACGAGCATCGGCAGCAGGTCCGCCCCGCCGAGACGCAGGAAGTCCCGTACGCGCGTGCCGACTCCGTGCCGCGTCTCCAGCAGACCGGCATGCACCAGCCGGCCGAAGGCGTGTTTGAGAGTGGTGCGGGTGACCCCGAACCCGTCGGCGAGTTCACGTTCGGGGGGCAGATAGCTCCCGGCCGGATGGCGTCCGGCGAGGATGTCCTCGCGTAGCCTCTTCTCCAGCACGTCGACGATCGTCTCGCGTGGCAGTGCTTCCACCCCGGCCCCCAACGACTCAGTGGTTCAGTGGATGAGCCACTGAACCACTGCGGGTGACGCTGCGTCAATAAGGGGGACTCCGCGGGGCTCGCCCTGCCGCGATGCCTCCGGCCGCGCCGACGGTCGGCCCCCTGCGGTCAGGGCGCGGTGAACAGGGTCGGAAAGCGGGGCCCGAGCCAGGGCTTGCGCCCCCAGGCGAGCACACGGCCGCGGGCGAGGGCTCCCCATGGGTCGCACCGCCCGAGCGCGATGAGAAGGAACGTGACGGGCTCGGTGAGGAGGGTGCAGTCCGGGCGCCGGGGCGGTTCGGGCGTCACCTCGACCGCGCCGTCGGCGAAAGTGACGCCGAACGCCGAGCCGCCCCGCAGACGGAGCGCGTAGCGGGCCGTGAACCCGGCGGTGGCGGAGGCGTCGGCGACGCGCGGCATGACGGCCTGCAGGAACGGCAGGCACAGCCCGACCCGGGCACGGTCGATCATGTGCGGCCGGCCGAGCGCGCGGGCGAGGTCGTAGCCGTGACCCAACATGTGCGTCAGCAAATAGGAGGCGAGAACGGTCTGGTCCATGCGGCCGAGCGGCGTGACGAGCGTGCGGTCCGCGTTCCCTTCCTCCGCGGTCCGGGCCACCGCCGCGAGGAAGAGGTCCGCCTGTTCCACGATCATCTCCGCCAGGGGCCGCGCACCGCGCTCGGCGAAGGCGGTGAGCGCATGCGCGTTGGCCGCCGCCAGACTCTGGGTCGTGCCGTCCCCGTAGGGGCGTTCGCGGCCCGCTGCCAGGTCGGCCATGAGTTCGTTGGCCTGCGCCAGGTGGGCCGCCGCCTCCCCGACCGTCCACTCCGACTCGGGCACGGGAACCGCTGTGTCGGCCACCGGGCCGAGCAGCGCGGCGATATCACCGGCGGTCTCACGTATCGCCTGCCCGAGCCCTTCGGGCAGGGCACCCCCTATGTCCTGCCGTGTTCCCGCTTCCACGCCGCTCCGCTCCCCTCGACCAGGCCTGCTGCGCGCTTCGCGCACGTAGCGCGATACCCAACCAGGCCCGGCAGGCGGGCGGCAAGGCTCCGCGCACCGGCTGTCCAGCCGTCTTTCCGTCCGCGCGCGACGACGCCGACATTCAAGGGAAGGCGAGGCGAGGGACGGCCCCCGGCTCCCGGGCACCACGCGCGGTGGCACCCTCCCACCGGGCGACCGGGCTCCTGCCGCGCAATCAGTCGGCGGGCGGCTGGGCGAAGGCGGCGATGAGGCGGCCCAGGTCCTGCCGGCGGGAGGCGGACGGCCACACCGCCCAGGTCCGGCGGACGAGGGGATAACCCACGAGCGGCGACCACACCACACCGTCGGGGAGGGGCTGCGCCCAGTCCGGCGGCGCCAGGGCGAAGGCGCGACCAGCGCTGACCGCGGCGAGCTTCACCTCCGGGATCAGCCGCTGACCCTCCGGTACCGGGCCCGGCTCAAGACCGTGGGTGCGGAGGGTGGCCGTCAGCTCGTCGTACCAGGCGGGGCTGCCCGAGCGGGGAAACCCCACCCATTCCAGCCCGGTCAGCGCATCCAGCCCGATCCCGTCCGGTCCGGCCAGCTCCGCGGTCAGCTCGGCGTTGAGCAGCACACCCAGCCGTTCCGTGTTGACCAGCATCGCGTCGAACTCCTGCCCGTTGGGACGCTCGCGCAGCAGTCCCACATCGAGATCCCCGGCGTGCAATGCGGCCAGCTGCTCGGCCGTGGACATGTGCAGGGCCCGTACCCGGGTGTCGGGACAGGCCTCGGTCATCTCCGTGAGCGCGGAACTCAGCAGTCGCGACGGGAACTCCAGCGGAATGCCGATCCGCAGCACCCCGCCGCCCCCGTCGGCGAACCGGGCCATCGTCCGCACAGCCTCATCACGCCGGGCGAGCACGGCACGCGCCTCGCCGAGCAGGGCCGTGCCCGCCTCGGTGGCCCGTACACCGGTGCTGCTGCGCACCAGCAGCTTCACCCTCAGTTGCCGCTCCAGCCCGCTGACCGTCTGGGACAGTGCCGGCTGACTGACGTGCAACCGCCGGGCCGCGGCAGAGAAGCCCCCTTCCTCGACCACCGCCACGAACGCGTGCAGCTCCCGCAACTCCATGCACTCATCGCACCACGTCGGCGGACACCCAAGCCACACGAGTCAGAGCCGCTGCTTATATCCCCTATCGGCACGGCGAATGGCCCGGCGGCCATCGAGCTGGCGAGGCGCGCGGTTGTAGAGGACGGAGCAGGGCCCACCTGACCGTGGCGGTGGCCTGTGCCCTGTTGCAGCTCGGTGTGCGTACCGAGCGGCGACGCTTCATCTGCCGCGCGCGCCGATCCTGGGAGAACCATGCAGAGCAGGCCGTCTCCGTCTTTGCAGGCGAGTAGGGCACCGAGCGGATGGCGGGGCTACCGAGGGGTGACCCTGTGGTCCGTGCCGATCGTGGCGGTTCCGGTGGCCGACTGGTTCCTGCCGCCCGACATCCAC